>DATMLR010000018.1:0-6536 GCA_035570015.1 Puia sp. | reverse complement strand
ACAAAGGGCTCGATATCGCCCTTGAGGCCATGGCCGATAAGCGGGTCCGCGATCTCGGTATCAAGCTGCTCGTCGCCGGAGAATTTTATGAGGACGCCGCTCCTTATCACGAGCTGATCGCCAGACTGGATATCGGATCCTCCTTATTACTTCGCACCGACTTTATCCCCGATAGTGAAGTCCGGGATTACCTCTGCGCAGCCGATGCGGTGATCCAACCCTACCGAAGCGCCACCCAAAGCGGCGTCACTCCTCTCGCCTACCATTTTGAAAAGCCAATGATCGTTTCCAACGTAGGCGGCCTGGCCGCCATGGTCCCGCACGAACAGGCCGGATTAGTTGTTGATCCCGAACCTACGGCAATGGCCGCAGCCATTCTTCGGTTCTTTGTCCTCGGCGATTCGTATTTTACTCCCGCTTTGCGCCGGGAGAAAACTAAATACTCCTGGAGCCGGCTTGTAGCTAATATCTTTGAACTATGCCACAACCCGACCTGACCCGCATCGACCGCCATTGGACCCTCTTCCTCGACCGGGACGGGGTCATCAACGAGGAGAAAGAGGATAGCTATATCTTCCACTATGGTGAATTTCGCTTCTACGATCAGGTAAAGGAAGCCCTCCGCATTTTTGCATCCGTTTTCGGTCGCATCGTCGTCGTAACCAACCAGCGCGGGGTCGGCAGGGGGTTGATGACTGCTGAAGAACTGGAGATCATCCACGACAAAATGCTGGCGGAAGTCGTACTAACCGGCGGCCGTATCGATCGTATTTACTATGCCGACTCACTGGACGACAACCATCCACATCGCAAACCCAACCCCGGCATGGCCCGGGCCGCACAAACTGATTTTCCCGAGATCGACTTCCGCCGCGCCCTGATGGTAGGTAACAACCTCAGCGATATGGAATTCGGGCGAAATGCGGGGATGTATACCGTCTATCTGCGCACCACCCAACCCGATCTGTCCCTTCCCCATCCTGCCATCGATCTGGCATTCAATTCCCTGTACGATTTTGCGAAACATTTGCATTTGAAGTGAAATTTTTTGACGGGGTTTAACGTTAGCCCTTTCCCGGCCCATCCAGACATTCCGTAACTTTGTACCAATATGCTATCCTTTAAATACCAAATTCTCATGGTCTGTCTGATCTGCGTCGGGTCGCAGGTTTCCGCCCAGTCGAGGCCCCCGGCCCAATCGCATCTTTCCGCGGCGGCGGAAGCTGTCTTTCAGCAGCGCGAAGACACGATCAAACGGTTCGCCTTCGGTATTGTCAACGACTCGACCCCGGAGGGGCGATTCCGATCCGATTCCAACTTCATCCGGTCCCTTGTTAGAGTCCTGAAACTGCCCAATTCGTTTGATTACCCCTTTGACTCCTTGCAGGCCATTTCGCGGCTCTATGCCCCGGACAGCAGCTTTCGCATCTTTACCTGGCAATTTAAGAAAGACGACATGTACTATATGCAGGAAGGGGCCATCCAGATGAATCAGCCCGATGGTTCGCTGAAACTGTTTCCGTTGTTCGATGCTTCGATGTTCACCGCTAAACCCCTGGACTCCGTCCGGTCGCGGCTCAACTGGATCGGCGCCATCTACTACCGGATCATCGAGAAAACCTGGCAGGGAAAGAAATATTATACCTTACTGGGTTTTGACGACTTTAGCGAAACCAGCAACAAAAAATGGATGGAAGTCCTCACCTTTACCCCTGAGGGCGAGCCCCGTTTCGGCGGTCCCTTTTTCTCCTTCCAGGAAGATTCCGTCCGGAAACCAACCCAATACCGATTTAACATCGAATACAAAAAAGAGGCCGGCACCCGGTTCAACTATGACCCGTCACTGGACCTCATCGTCTTCGATGAGCTGATCTCGGAAGATAATCAGCCGGAGAAAAAAGATACCTATGTCCCCGATGGAGATTTCGAAGCCTTCCAATGGAAGAACGGGAAATGGGTCCACATCCAGAAAGGGATCTTTACGGAAAAATTGAAGGACGGAGATTTCCCCCGCGAAGCGCAGATCCTGAATGATGAGGGTAAAGCAAACGAAGCTCAATTGGAAGCTCAGTCGGAAAAAAACAAAAAGAAGGCCAAGGGTCAATGATTCAACAATTTCGCCTTGGCACGATTATACTCGTCTTCAGACAGCGCTCCCTTCATTTTCAACTCAAATAGCCGTTCTAACTCCTCCGCAATAACCGGCGCCTCAGCCGCCTTGGTCGCACCAACATTCCGCGCATCCATCGCCGCCGCCATCTGCTGCGCCTGGTTGCCAAACTGCCAGTTCTTGTATTCGGCCTGAGCCGCCGTGATCAAATCTTTCAACCGCTTCGGGTGGTTCACGTTGTAATAGTCCGTAGCCCCTGCTTCAGCCGCCGTCTGGATCTCGACATGTCCGAAGTTGAACAGCCGTCCCCAAACCGTTTGATCATAAGAGACATTATTGATCTTGTCGAGCGGGCTTTCCTTGGCAAAGTGCGTCAGGAGCCCCGCTTCGTCGATCACCCGGAAATTCGTCACGGCCCATAGATTGACCTTCCAGGCAGAATATCGCAGCAGCCAGTAGACCACGCCAGCCACCGCGACCAGCCAACCCCAAACCGATGGAACCTTCAAGACGACCACTATGCCGACAATGACCAACGCGAGCGCCATCAGGAACGGTAGAACGAGCGACGTCCAGCTGCTGTAAGTTACCAGCAGGACCTTTTCACCTTTCTGAAGAGGGGTTCGCATAGTTGATGATTTATTCGTCCAATTTCAAAACAGCCAGGAAGGCCTCCTGCGGCACTTCCACATTTCCAATCTGCCGCATCCGTTTCTTTCCCTCCTTCTGTTTTTCCAAAAGTTTCCGCTTCCGGCTGATATCCCCGCCATAGCATTTAGCCGTGACATCCTTTCTCAATGCGCTGATCGTCTCGCGGGCGATCACCTTGGCCCCGATGGCAGCCTGGATCGCGATCTGGAACTGTTGCCGCGGCAGCAGTTCTTTGAGCTTCTCACAAAGCTTGCGGCCAAAATCCGTCGACCGGCTCCGGTGGATCAATGCGCTAAGTGCATCGACCTTGTCTCCGTTCAGGAGAATATCCATTTTGACGATGTCGCTTTCCCGGCGGTCGATCGGGTGATAATCGAAGGAGGCATAACCGCGCGTCTGGCCTTTCAGCTTGTCATAAAAATCGAAGACGATCTCGGTCAGCGGCATCTCGAAGATCAATTCCACCCGCGTCGTGGTCAGATAGCTCTGATTGATCAGGATACCCCGCTTGCCCAAACACAAGGTCATGATATTCCCGATATAATCAGGTTTGGTGATGATCTGCGCACGAATAAAAGGCTCTTCGATCCGGTCGATCCGTGTCGGATCGGGCATTTCCGTCGGATTATTGACAGTGATCTCTTCCCCCTTATTTGTATAGGCGACAAAACTTACGTTCGGCACCGTCGTGATCACCGTCTGGTTGAATTCCCGCTCCAATCGCTCCTGAATGATCTCCATATGCAACATCCCCAGGAATCCGCAGCGGAATCCAAAACCCAGGGCCTGAGAGGTCTCCAGTTCGTAAGTAAGCGACGCATCATTCAATTGCAGCTTATCCATACATTCCCGCAGCTCGCCGAAATCATCTGTATCGACCGGGAAGATCCCCGCAAACACCATCGGCTTCACTTCCTGAAAGCCCTGGATCATCGTAGGATTCGGATTTGATGCCAACGTAATGGTATCCCCGACCTTGACCTCTTTCGCATTTTTAATCCCGGTAATAATATAGCCGACATCCCCTGCCTTCACTTCCGCCCGCGGATCGAGCGTCAGCTTTAGCACGCCGACCTCATCCGCCCCATAGGATAACCCGGTGGAAACAAATCTGACGATATCGCCTTTTTTTATACTCCCATTCAGTATCCGGTAATAGACGATGATCCCGCGGAAGGAATTGAATACGCTGTCGAAGATCAGCGCCTGAAGCGGCGCATTGGGATCGCCTTCCGGCGAAGGGATCCTTTCCACGATCGCATCCAGGATCTCCTGCACGCCCAGTCCCGTTTTGGCGCTGGCCAACAGAATATCTTCCGGCTTGCAGCCGACCAGCTCGATGATCTGGTCCATAACCTCCTCTACCATCGCCCCGTCCATATCGATCTTATTGATGACCGGGATGATCTCCAGGTCGTTCTCGATCGCCAGGTACAGGTTGGAGATCGTCTGCGCCTGTATCCCCTGGGTAGCATCCACCAGTAATAGGACCCCTTCGCACGCCGCCAGCGCCCGACTCACCTCATAGCTGAAATCAACATGCCCCGGGGTGTCGATCAGGTTCAAGATAAACGCTTGACCCTTATAGGAATAGTTGATCTGAATCGCGTGACTTTTGATCGTAATGCCCTTCTCCCGTTCCAGGTCCATATCATCCAGCACCTGGGCTTGCATATCGCGCGCGGAAATCGTGTCAGTCATCTCCAATAGCCTGTCCGCCAACGTACTTTTGCCGTGGTCAATATGAGCGATGATGCAAAAATTCCGTATATTTTTCATTCGCTGCGAAAGTACGCAAAATACCTTAAATTCAGGGCATGCCAGCCGATCGGAAACCATTGAAGTTCAAAACCAAAAAAGCGCTGATTACCCTCATAGCAACCTTCTTCGCCATCCAGGTGATCCTCGACCTTGCTCACTCGGTTACCGCGTATCCGTTCGAGCATTACGGGATGTTCACCGAATCATTTTCGGCTCCCGATAGCCTGACCACCTATGAGATAGTCGCCGACGGCAGACGGCTCGACGCCGCCAACTTCGGCATCTACCGCTGGGATATGCTCCAGCAGCCGCTTGTCGCCTTTGACCGCCAATCCGGCACCAGTGACTTCGCGTTTGACCGGTCCCGGATCAAAGCCGTTTTCCCCGGCATCTATTCCAGGTTTTCCGCCAACCTGGAAAACAACCCGACTGTTGCGGCGAGCTTTCCGGATTGGTACCTTCACTATCTCGGCCGCCTCCTCCACCAGTCCATCCATTCATTCCGGGTTAACCGCTGCAGGTATCGGGTTTTGCAAAACCAACTAATCCTCATCCAAAGAATGCCTTGGATCAACCGCTAACGATATCTCAACCGCAATTTTCACGGGACAGACGCCTGGTTCTGATCGTCTATTTCCTGTTTTATTATGCTTTTTTGCTGGGTTTTAGCCTTGAAAACCGCCTTTTATCCCAATATCACCCCATTCTTTTCAATTATAACCGGGATCTGACCGAACTAGCCCTGATCGCCACGGGAATTCCGCGCTGGATGATCACTCACCCCTTCTCTTATGCCGTCGCGGACGCAACAGCCTTCCTGCTACCCCTCGCAATTTTGGTCAAATTCGGGCAAAAAAGGTGGTTTTCCCCTGTATTTTGGGTCGTTTTTGCCCTAAATACCGCGTTTTACCTCCTTTTGGCAGATATTTTCTGGCAGGTCCATCACGAGCCTTTTGTCCTGTTCTTTTTACTTGCGCTGGCCTTCATCCCTAACCGTCCGGATCGCTTTTATCAGCTGATGTCCGGCTGCCGATTTTACTTTTTGTACATTTTTGCCAGCGCCGCAATTTGGAAGATTGCACGGGGCGCCGTTTTTAACGGCGAAGAAATGAGCCGGATCTTTCTCCTTCACCACAGCGACCTGTTGACCGGAGCCTGTATATCATTCCCCTGTCGGATCTATACCTGGCTGATCATCCATCCCCCGATCGCCCAGGCTTTGTATGTCGCCGGCGCATTGCTGGAAGCCAGTTTCCTCATCGGTTTTTTCACCCGCCGTTTCGATCGCTGGCTGATTGCAGGGGCAGCCGTTTTCGTCGTTGCGGACCTGCTCGTGATGCGCATCCCCTATTGGACAATCCTGCTGGGCTCTCTAACCCTATGGATAAGGCCCCCTGCTACCAGCCGACCCCCTGTTGCCACCCGAAAAGAAAAAAGGATCGTCCTTTATGAAACCACGCATCACGAAAACCTGCCGGCGCTCCTGGATTTGTGTGAATTGCAATTTAATCAGGTAGCTGTTTTTCTCAAAGAGTTATCCTATCATAACCTTACCGGTGAAGCGCCGCCGGAACAACGCTGGCCCCAAACCGATTTTTTCATCCAGACCATCGACTGCCCTAATCGCCGGTTCATCCGCCAGCTCTTCCAATTCATTCGGCGCCATGGCTTTAGCCATCTGCACCTTTGTACGCTGGACAACAACCTCCTGCTCTTTGCAGTCCGGCTGTCCTTCATCGGCCCTGTCCATCTCAGCCTAACCGTCCATGAGGTCAACGAGTATTTTACCCGCTCCTTTCGTACGTTTCGCGACTGGACCGAGACGATCGCCAAGCAGGTCCTTCAACGGCTGATGCGCAACTATCATGTTTTTTTGCCCGCGATGGCCGATCAGCTCCGGCAGCGGGCGCCCGAATCCACAGCCGTCTTTATCCCTTCCCGGTTCTATTCCGGGCATCGCCCGGCTGACCATCCTTTCCCTGGACAATCCAATTTGTCTATGCAAATTGAATTT
>DATMLR010000017.1:0-5589 GCA_035570015.1 Puia sp. | reverse complement strand
GCCAACTCGATCGCACAAAATGGAACGTCGTCATCACCGGCTTCCACGTCAACAACGAACTCCAGGCCTATGTCGATTCCGCGAAAACCCTGTTCGAACAGGACGGCCAGCTCGTCTTCCAGCCCGCCTACACGCCAGGATTCGTCACGCGGGACGGGCAGCATTTCGATTTTATTTCCGCGCGGATCGACACCAGGGACAAATTCGACTTCCTTTACGGCCGCGCCGAAGCGCGAATCCGTATCGACAGCGGCGCCGGACTATGGCCCGCATGGTGGATGCTCGGCTATGGCCAGTGGCCCGCCTGCGGCGAACAGGATATCATGGAATTCGTCGGCGAGCACGACTGGGCGAGCGCCGCTGTCCACGGGCCAAAGTATTTCGGCAACACCCCCTTTGTCAACCGTTACCATTTTCCGACAGGCAACGACATTACCCAATGGCACACCTATGCGGTCGACTGGACCCCGGATAGCCTCAATTTCAGCTACGACGGTATCCCCATGTATAAGGTAACGCGGGCAATGACCAGCCAGTACGGCCCCTGGGTCTTTGACAAAAAGGAATTCCTCATCCTCAACTTTGCGTTGGGCGGGAACTATCCGGGCGGTGTCAACCACGTAACCAAACCCTATTACGGTCTCCCCGCGTCAACAGTGGACCTTATCCGCCAGGGCCGGGCGAAAATGTACGTGGATTGGGTAAAGGTGACACAGAATTAAAGCCCTTTCCCCCAATTCTGTGGAATTTCTCCGCCTCCGCGTCTAAGCTTCTAACGGTGAATTATGTCCAACCATCCGCTCCGCTCCGCCATGCGTTTCCTCGCCCGTCACCCGGGTTATTCCGGCATCAACATCCTCGGTCTGACGCTGGGTCTCTCCGCCTGTCTTGTCATCTTCAATATCGTTAACTACGAATTCAGCTTTGACCGCGCCTATCCCGACCGGGACCGCATCTACCGCGTCGGCAGCCGCATCCGGATAGACAATGGCAACGGCGTCATCAACGAAGGCTATGGCAAAAGCATTCCCGCTCCGGCCCCCGACGCCTTACTTGCCGAAGTCCCCCAGATCGAATCCCTTGCCGCCTATTATCCTTACAACGTAAGCATTACCATCCCCCAGACCGGTTCCACCGCCCCGGTGAAACTTGAGCCGAAAGGCGTCAACCCGCTCATCAGTACGACCATCATCATCTCCGGGGACTACTTCGACATTTTCCCCTACACCTGGCTGGCCGGCAACCCGACCCAATCCCTCAGCCAGCCTTATAGCGTGGTACTGACTGCCGGCCGCGCCCGCGAATACTTCGGCAATCTTCCCGCCGGAAAATACATCGGCCGTGAACTCATTTATGACGACTCCCTGCACGTTCGGGTATCCGGCATCATCCGGGACTATGAAGGCAACACCGACTTCCCGAACACCGACTTTATCTCCTTCGCGACCATCAGCCACAGCTTCCTGAAGGATATATACCGCCACGACCAGTGGCGTTTCAATCTTGGCGTTCCGGGTATCCAGGCGTTTGTAAAACTCGCTAAGAACGCAAACTCCCGGCAGACCGCCGCCTTATTCGATGCCATATTGCAGCGTCACATCGCTCACGACGCCTTTCTGCGGCTGCTTAAACTTAATATGGTCCTCCAGCCGCTCGGCGACGTTCATTTCAACGAAGCCTATGACAACGATGGGATCCGCAAGGCAAACCTGCCTGTCCTTTATGGCCTCATCGGCGCCGCAGTCTTCATCTTATTGCTGGCAATCGTCAACTTTATCAATCTGTCTACGGCTCAGGCTCTCCAACAGGCAAAGGACATCGGCATCCGCCGCATTCTCGGCGCTACCCGCCGCCGGCTCATCGGGAGATCGCTGACCGAGACGGCCATCCTCACCACGATATCCGCAATGATCGCTCTGGCGCTCTTCCGTCCGGTTCTGGTGCTCTTCAATGACTACCTTCCGGAAGGTCTCCCTTTTAACCCCTTCAGCCCTGCCGTTCTTTTCTTTGCCGTTGGAAGCACGATCGTCACCATCTTCCTGGCTGGTCTCTATCCGGCGATAAGCAGCGTGCGCCTGCAATTCAACCAAACCGTGCAGCCGCGTAACATTCACGGGTTCACCCTTCGCCGTGTCCTTATCGTCTTCCAGTTCTCGATCTCCTTATTGTTTATCATCACCTCGCTCATCGTCGGCCGCCAAATTAACTATATGCTCGATGCCGACATGGGCTTCGAGAGCAACGCCGTGGTTACCATTTCCGGCCTCAACGCCCCGCCGCAACAGATCCGCCTCTTCGCCCGGCAGGCCCTCGGCATTCCGGGAGTACAGGAGACCACCCTACAGGGTCATGCCCCCGCCGGTGCGCAGACCATGCAAAACCCCATGCAACTGGATAACCGCACGGACAATAACCTTGAGGTCAACATCCAGCCCGGCGACGCGCGGTTCATCCCATTCTACCACATTCCCCTGCTGGCAGGCCGCAACCTCCTGTCCGGCGATAGCTTGAGAGAGTTCGTCATCAACGACACCTACAGAAAGGCCCTCGGTTTTTCAAAGCCGGCCGATGCCATCGGCCACACCCTTACGTGGCAGGGCAGGACCCTTCCCATCGTCGGCGTCGTGGCGGACTTCCACACTAGCTCGCTTCATACTACTATCCCTGCCCTTGTCATTGTCCGGGATGAAAACCGGGACCACAGCGTCGGCCTCCGCATCGCGTTAACCGACCATCAGACCCTGTCCCGGCTGGAGACCCTCTGGAAAAGCCTCGTGCCGGACGTACCTTTCACTTACACGTTCCTGGATGAAAGCATCGCCCAGCTTTACGAAAGAGATCGGCAGCTATCCTGGTTGGTAGGAGTTTCCACGGCGGTTACCATTTTTGTCTCCTGCATCGGCCTGCTCGGCCTCACCCTGTTCATCGTCGAGCGCAAAAAGAAAGAGGTCAGCATCCGCAAGGTGCTGGGCGCCGGCGTTGCCGACATTGTCTTCTTATTGAATAAAGAATTTTTGGTGCTGGTGGGGATCGCTCTCGTCATCGCGTCCCCTATCGCCTTTCTGAGCCTGCACCGCTGGCTGCGGGACTTTGCCTATCGTATTACCATCTCCTGGTGGATCTTCGTGCTGGCCGGAGGGATCATCATAACGATCAGCGTCCTCACCATCAGCCTCCGCGTCATCCGCGCCGCGCGTGCCAACCCTACCGAAAACCTCCGAATGATCAACCACCTTTCCCAGTAATCTTTTCAATAACATCCCCATAGGTTTCCCCAATAATAAACTCAGTCGTCCCAATAAAAACACTGTTCTTTCGTACCGCGGTAATGGCCGAATTGGATACAATATAGGATTTGTGTATTCGGATAAATCTCCCAGCCGGGAGGATCTTTTCCATGGCACTGACACTGCCTCTCGCGATCAGGGGCTTGCCCGAGTTACTAAAATAGATCTTTACATAATCCTTAAGACCCTGTATCCAGGCAACATCCTTATAGCGAACCTTGATCAGGCTATAATCCGCATTGACAAAGAAGTAGTCCACCTCTTCGCGGGGGGCCGATAAATTCTTAGCGGAAAGTTTCAATTCATAAAGCTCCAGCGCCTTATCACAAGCCTTCAGAAAACGCTCGATCGGGACCGGCTTTACGAGGTAGTCTACCACATCCAGTGAATAGCCTTCCACAGCAAATTCCCTATATGCCGTCACAAAAATGACCATCGGCCTTTTCGCCAGGCTTTCGACGAATTGAATGCCGCTGATCCCGGGCATTTGGATATCGATGAATACCAGATCGATGGCATGCTCCTTCAAGGCCTTGATGGCGCTCAGCACATCTCTGCACTGGGCCACCAGGTTCAGATAGGCGACCTTTTGAATATTGTCCACCAGCAGATTCAAAGCCAGTTTTTCGTCGTCGACGGCAATACAATTGAGCATTAGTCCAGGTTTAGCTGAAGAAAAACATTGAAAAAAACCCCATCCCTTTTGATGATCAGCTCATGTTTATTCGGGTACAACAAGACAAGCCGCCGGCCAACATTGGTCAGCCCGATGCCGGAAACTTTATCCTTGACTTCCTCCGCCGCTGCCCCATATTTGTTTCGCACCGTGAAATACAGAACATGATCACTGAGATAAAGTTGAATGTCGATCTCCGGATCATCGATCAAACCCACCCCGTGCTTGAATGCATTTTCGACGAATGGAATTAAAAGCATCGGTTCGATTTGCAGGTCTATTTCCGGGGCCTCTATGGAAATTTTCATTTTTATAAAATCGCCAAAACGTTGTTGCTGAAGATCGATATAATCCCGGAGATATTCGATTTCCCTCCGAAGGGAGACTTTTTCATTGTCCGTTTCATACAGCATATACTCCATCAGCGTGGATAGTTTGATGATCGTAGGCTCCAGTTCCTCGCTCTTCATCCGGACGAGCGCCACGATATTGTTCAGCACATTGAAAATGAAATGCGGACTGATCTGGGACCGGAGAAAGGACAACTCCGATTGGAGATTCTCATTCCTCGCCGATTTAGCCAATGCGTCTGCCCTTCTTCGGTCATCGATCACCTTGTAGCCGATACCGATGCCGATGGTGAGGAGAAAAGGTACACTATTATATGCCGATGATTTGAAGAGGTGGAAGGGTATGTTCGGATACATCACACTCCACATGCTGCCATGAAAGCCCATCATGGCACAAAACAGGATCAGCAGGGAGAGAATGTAGACGACAATTTCCTTTTTGTAGACTAACCGGGGCACTAATAATTCCACGTTCAGATAAAAAATCCCCGCCCGGATAATGTTGGTAAGGGCGTTGAGATCGCGAAACGGATTGGTTGGGGACCCTGTGTCATTGGGGATATAGGGAAACAAAATAATGATCACCCAGATGCTGACATGACCTGCCACCTTGATCCATTTACTGGTGTACCAGTTGGACTTCATAGTTGTTCTAAAAGTAAATCAATTTTTGCTATTTCTTTTCCAGTACGAGGACCTGGAAAGTCCCGTCTTTAAAGTCTGGCCATTCGCCTGGCTTCGGGACACCGATCATTTCCGCAAAGGACAAATATACCCGGTGCGTCGACCTGTCGACCGCGAGGGTCCGGGCGCCCGGCTTGGTCGCTACCTGTTCGAGCACGTTGTAGTCATCCTTCGAAACTTCCTTGATGACAGTCAGAGCGCCCTCGCCATTGGATGAATAAATGTACTGGCAGCTGCTGTCAAACGCAACGCCATCCGACCCATTTCCGATAGCGGGCTTAGCAACAACTTTTCCATTGCTCGCATCCATCACGATGAGAAGCTTATTCTCACAGCCTGCGAATAAACGCCGCGTCTTTCGATCGATCGCCAGGCCATGTGGGGATTCGCCGGGAGCCAGCGGCCATTCGCCCACGACCGTATATTTGCGTGCATCGACGACGCAGATGCTGCTTTTGTCCTCCAGGTTGACATAGATCCTTCCGGCGCCGTCGCTCACGGCCGTTTCGGGCTTGCCAGGCAAGGGCACGGTCGCAATGACCTTGTCTATGCGGGGGTCAATGATAGAAAGGCCTTTACTGCCCCCATTGCA
>DATMLR010000016.1:0-3012 GCA_035570015.1 Puia sp. | reverse complement strand
TGATCGGCGGCAGGAATGGCAAACCCTGGGATACCACCGCAGAAGGTCTGGGTCTCCTGCTAAACCGCATCCACCTCCCGCCCGATGATCTCAAACATATGCCTCCGTCCGACAAGACACAGCTCACCCCCCGGGAAGCGGCAATCCTCTACGCCTGGATAAGAGATGGCGCTCCCTTTTCCAAAAAGATCATCGACATGGACCCCGCCGATACATTGCGGATGATCGCTGCCAGGCTGCTCAAATCGCATAGCAGCGAGACCTTTGATTTTCCACCAGCCGACGACAAAAAGATCGCCGCCCTCAACACCAACTACCGCGCGATCACCCCCCTCGCGAATGGTTCCCCCGCCCTTGCAGTCGATTTCTACGGCGCAGCATTCTTTGAACCCAAACAACTTCAGGAACTGTCATCGATAAAGCAAGAAATCGTTTCGCTGAACCTCGACAAAATGCCGGTCACGGACAAGGACCTGCTTACCATCGTCGAATTCCGTAACCTAAGGCACCTCAACCTCGATTTTACCCGCGTCACCGGGGCCGGACTTTCTACACTGACCCGACTTCCCCATCTGCAAAGTCTGAGCCTCTCAGGAACACGGATCAAAGCCGCCGATCTCGATCAGCTGGCCGCCATTCCCTCACTACGCAAGCTCTATATATGGAAGACCGGCATCGACGTAAACGCCGCCGGCACGCGGGGTCAACGCAGAAAAGACTTAGAGCTGATCACCGGATTTAACGGAGATACCGTCAGGATCAAGCTCAACCCACCCCGCCTCGAGACCGATGCCCGCATCATCCGTGACACCGGTTTATCGATCCGCATGCGCCATTTTGTGCCGGGAGCCACGATCCGATATACCCTCGATGGAATGAACCCCGACAGCGGCGGCCAGGTATACACCGCGCCCTTCCTCCTCAAAGACCGCAGCCAATTCCAGGCAAAAGCCTACAAACCGGGATGGCTCCCCAGCGAACCGACAACAGCCACCTTTTTTACTCAGCGGTATCTCCCCGACTCTATTCACCTCCTGCTGCCGGTTGACTCCAATTACCTCAAAATTTCTCCACGCGTACTCATCGACGCGGACAAAGGTGACCTGGGATTCGGCAGTGGCAAATGGCTGGGATTTCGCAAAAATGCCTTCTCGGCGCTATTGTATTATCGGAAAACAGTCACGATCCGGGATGTCACTTTCTCCGGCATCGTCGACATCGGCTCCTTTATTTTTCCGCCCACCCAATTAGAAGTCTGGGGCGGCCCCGATGATCACCACCTCAAACGGCTCGGGACCCTTACCCCCGCCCAGCCCGACTCCATCGCGGGCCGCAAAACCCCCGCCTACCTAACCGATTAT
Organism: Puia sp.; assembly: GCA_035570015.1. GTDB lineage: Bacteria > Bacteroidota > Bacteroidia > Chitinophagales > Chitinophagaceae > Puia. The sequence goes on along the minus strand of DATMLR010000016.1, from coordinate 1,651 downwards.
CGGATTGAATTCCCGCCCCAATCCGTCCGCTGCCTCAAAGTCCTCGCCAACCCAGTCGCCAAACTCCCTGATTGGCATGCCGGGAAGGGCCAGCACGGCTGGATATTTTTCGACGAGATCCTTGTCAACTGAGCTGGCCCAGCCACCCGATTTTTCCCCCATATGCAAGAAATTTGCTAAATTTACGTTTCTCATCAACGAACCATATTACTACGTCTTAAATTAACCATTATGCAAAAAAAGCTCGTCTATTTCTTCCCACTTGCAATCGCTGCAATGTTTTTCGTCTGTCCGACGATGATCACTTCCTGCACCAAGACCAATACCATCACCAAAACCGACACACTTATTAAGACCGACACGCTGAACATTCCTGAAAAGGATACCATTGTAACCCCGGCCATACTCACCGCAAACCCCTGGGAGGCTATCTATGACAGGGCAAGCGTCGGCGGCAACATCCTTTTTTATGAAAGAGGCGCATCCGGAAATACAATGGACCTTGATAATGAATACATTACTTTCAATGCGAATGGCACAGGCATCTATACCGACAACTCCGGGACCCAAACCACTTTTACCTGGAGTTATTCCGATTCGAGTTACACAACGCTCGTCTGGATCTGGAATCTAACGCCTCAACCCGTCACCGTTACCTGGGAAAATCTTTCCTACCATGACGGCGCTATCCACTATACGGAATTTTATGATCGGAGCGGAATTTGGACGTTGGGGGATGAAATCAGGATCCCTAAATAATCAGAACTTCCCGATAACAACATGCCCGCCAAACCGGCGGGCATGTAACAACAACTATCTTGTTTTAGAGCGGTTGACCGGAATCAGCTGGCTTTGAAGACAGATCCCCATTTTCATCAACATAAGCCAGCATCTCTGTCCAGTGGTGATGGCTTTTGTTCTGTTTTCGTTCCTGTCTTTTCTCCAGCTTCTCCTTTTTCTCCTGTCGTTTCTTCCGCTCCCGCTCTCTTTTGTTCCAGGTTTCTGCCATTCAAATCTCCCTTTTTTCCCTAGTACGACAAAAAACCTACCCAATTCCCCCTTCGTACCAGTCAATTGATTATCAATCAGCATCCCACAGCGCCCTATTCACATTCTGTCATGCCAACTGACAGATTATCCTCGAAATTCTACTTTACATGTCATTTCTACACTGTCCCATTCACCTCAAAAATATCCATAAACACCAGCCGCTCACTCCACTCCACCGGCTGATTGCTCCTTGGTTGCCCGATCCTCGTCAGCTGTATCGTCCGCAACGGATCAAAAGGATGCAGCTCATACTCGGTGATCACCACCCGATATTGCTTCGAAGCCCATTGCCGGTCCAGCTGCACAGCCGTCGAGAATTGAATCTGTCCATTCTTCATCGCAGACAACGCAATATCGAAATCCTTCTCCCAGATCTGCGTGCCCGGCGACGGCGCATCGATCGCGATCACCGCATCCTCAGATATGGGAATTGACGCACTTTGCACTTGTACCCGGATCCTCGTCCGCGTAGCATCATTATCCGCCATAAGATACCGCGGATTACCCGTCCCAAAAGGCGCCGTCCCACTCAAGGTCACCGTAAAATCGTTCTTTTTCGAGCTCAATTCAATAGAAGCCTCCCGCGCCGGGACTACTTGCA
>DATMLR010000015.1:0-8639 GCA_035570015.1 Puia sp. | reverse complement strand
CCAAAGGGATTTTGGTGTTTGAGGTACCAGGCGATCTCGGTTTGATAGACCTCCGGCGGAAAGAGACCCAGGCCAAGCAGCTTATCCCAGACCAGGTTGTATTTCTGGCTCCAGGTATCCTTCTTGTCGAAGGTTAGCGCGTAGTGGCCCCCGGCATTGGCCATCGACATCCATTTGGCGGCGAGTGATTTGGCGAGGGTTTGATATTTAGAGGCCGTATCGAGCTGGCCCAATTGGCCTGCCATCCAGCCATAGGCGCCAAGGGCGACGATCGCCTTGATGGAAAGGTTGGCATTGCGGGCGAGATGTCCCGCGAAGTCATCGGTGCAGAGTTGATTGACAGGGTCAAAGCCATATTGTTCCAGGTAATGGGCCCAGGTGGTCAACGTAGACCAATGCCGTTTGGCATAGTCCGCGCTATTCTCGGCGCGAACTGTAGCCGCGGTACACAGGATCATGTTGCCGCATTCTTCAACCGGCATATCTTCCCCATAGGTTTGGCCGTCTGCCAGCGGATAGGTACCGAGGTCGTGGGCGGCAAATGGTTTGGTCCAGCGGCCGCTTTCGGAATAGTAGAAGTTGCCGTTGAGCATCCCTTCGAGCAATTTGGGATTATACAGCAAATAGAGCGGGGCCGAAGGATAGGTTACATCCACCGTATTAATCGAGCCGTTGGAGAAGTTCTCTTTGCTGAGGAAGAGGATCTCCCCCTGCGGACTCATCGTCAGCGCATGTGCAGCGATACTTTGCCGGTAGGCCGCGACGCATAGCTGGGCATAGTGGTCGCCGCCGGCGTCGAGGGCGGCGCCGTACATTGTTTTGTTGAAGGTGTCGCAGCGGGACAAAATGTGGTCATAGTCTTTGAATGATTGTTTCAGAAGGCTTTCGATCGAGGCTTTCTTCACGCCTGCTTCAGGATGGGTCCGCCACCAGGGCTGGAGTTTGTGGTGGAAGAATTCGACGGAGTATTGTTCGTCGTAGGCGATCATGGCGAGGTTTTCGACGGGGTCGTCAGCGACAGTGACGACTGGATATGTGGTCGCCAGGTAGATGGTATCGCCTTCATGCCGGAAATCTTGCTCAAGACCCTTATCATTCGGTACCGCGACGTATAGCCAGCCCCAGTCGATGCGCAGATCATCGCCCTTCTTTTTCAATATCGGCTGCTCCCTGGTGCCGGCTTTGAGAAAGGATAGCTGTCCCGTCGTCCCCCGACCGGTCAGAAGGGGCTGATCCGGCGTGTTAGCTGCGAGAAAGCCCGCGACATCGAACATCAGCCTGGCCTTATGGGTTGCCCCGTCATTGCTGCGGAGACGGAAAGAAACATAGGTGACCGGGCGGGACAGCAGCGACAGGTCTGTGAGAAGTAATGGTGAGGTGAAGGTGAGCGTGAGGTCGACACCACCGCAGGCAAAGTGATACTGGGTTTGTGTCGCCTTGACGTCCACCCATTCCTGCGTCGCCGGCTGGGCTTGCGTCGCTGGCTGGACTTGCGTTGCAATTTCACCGAATGGGTTGCCTATAAAATAATAGTTCTGACTATCCACTTCCAGCGTCGCGCGCAGCGGCTGCTGCTTGCCGGTCCAGTGCCGGGTATCCTGCGCATTCAACGTGTCGGTAAATGACCAGACGCTGAAATAGGTATCATGCGTGATCAGCGGATAGGCCGGGAGGTGGCGCAGTTGGCCGAAGGCAGACTGAAAGAGAAACGAGATGAGGATCGCAAGATGGATATTTTTTGCCATAGTGTAGTGTGTCGTCAATTAAGTCTCAGGAGGGGGCAAATATATCATTTCCACCGACAAATTTCCCCCTTCCACCGCCCTTTTCCCGCCCGTGCCGGAATATAATATGGGGCGGCTAAGGATTTTGTTAATTTTGGGGCCTTATGAGCGAAAAGAATCCAAAACGGGAGGCGCCCGGAGGGCCCGGAGACCGGCCGAAAGGGCCGGGATTGTTCTCGTTGATCAAACCTTATCGGGCACTGGTCTATTCGCTGGTGGCGCTGACGATTGGCGCGGCCTGTATTCAACTGATCTTTCCACACATCAACGGGCACGGTATCGACGCGTTCATGGCGGGCCGGTCGATCACCCGGTTCGTCTGGCAATTGTTCGCAGCCAGCTGCGTGAGCTTCGTGCTGACGTTTGCGATCAGTTTTGTGCAGACCTTTATTGCGGAACGGGTGGCGCGGGACCTGCGGACTAAGCTGACTGACCGCATTTCACGACAGGATTATGCTTTTTTACAGCAGAAGAGCTCGGCTCAACTGCTGACCAATCTGACGTCGGACGTGGACTCAATCAAAGTCTTTATCTCCCAGGTCGTCGCAACGATCTATTCCTCCCTATTCATTATTCTCGGGGCGAGCTATTTTCTGATCCGGATCAAATGGCAATTGGCCCTGTGGGTGATTGCGATCATCCCGATCATCGGGCTGACATTCTGGATCATCCTCAAAAAGGTCCGCGTGCTTTTCAAGGCCAGCCGGGAGGTGATCGACTGGCTGAACAAGGTCATCAACGAGAGCATCCTGGGCGCCGCCCTGATCCGCGTGATCCATTCGCAGCAGCTCGAGTATAAGAAATTCCTCGAAGCAAATGCCAAGGCCCTTGGGCTGGGGCTGCGCATCCTGAACCTTTTTGCGTCACTGATCCCGGTCATCATATTCACGGCCAATATGGCGACCCTGGCGATCCTGCGGTTCGGCGGTCACTATGTCCTTCTGGGCACGATGAGCCTTGGTGATTTCACGCAGTTCAATCAATACTTGTCCCAGCTGATCTTCCCGATCCTGACCCTCGGGTTTATGAGCAACTTAATTGCACAGGCGCAGGCTTCCTTTGGCCGGATCAGCGGCGTGCTCAATGCGCCGGAACCGGTGGAGAAAGGGACCATTGTCAAGGACCTGAACGGGAATATCGAGCTGGCCGATATCGGGATCAGCTTTGCCGGCAAAGAGGCTTTGAAGGATGTGAGCTTCCGGGTCAAGGGCGGCTCCAAAACGGCCGTGATCGGCCCCACCGCCGCCGGCAAAACGCAGCTGCTCTACCTGCTGACGGGTCTCACTAAACCGGAAAAAGGCCTGATCACGCTGGATGGCCAGCCCCTCGATGCCTATAAAAAAGAGGATTTCCACCGCCAGGTCGGATTTGTCTTCCAGGACAGCATCATCTTCAACATGAGCATCCGGGAGAATATTGCATTCAGCGACAAGGTGACCGATCAGGCCCTGGAAAAGGCTATCGCGACAGCCGAGCTAAAGGACTTTATCGACAGTCTGCCGGAAAAATTGGACTCGGTTGTCTCAGAGCGGGGCACTACCCTGTCCGGTGGTCAGAAGCAGCGGATCATGCTGGCGCGGGCGCTTGCCATCGAGCCGCGTATCCTTCTGTTGGACGACTTCACCGCGCGTGTAGATGCGCAAACCGAGCAGAAGATCCTGGCCAATGTGCGACAGAACTACCCTGGGCTTACACTCGTGTCCGTCACGCAGAAGATCGCCGCCATTGAGGACTATGACCAGATCATCCTCCTGATGGAAGGTGAATTGATCGCAAGCGGAACCCACGGGCAGCTGATGAAGACCTGTCCGGAGTATGTACAAATCTATCAATCACAAAGGAGCACTAGCCATTATGAGCAAGCAGCAGTATAATCTGAACACCCCCCTCGAAGGACAGCCGAAGAGCAGTACGTGGCGCGCGCTCCTCAAGCTGATCCGGCTCTTGCCGGAGCAGCGGGGCAGGCTGATGCTGGCTCTGGCGGCGATCATCCTGTATTCGATTCTGAGCATGCTTCCGCCCTACCTGATGGGCTTTACGCTCACGCATGTCCTGAATACCCGGGTGGCGAATACCGGTATCCGGTTCTTGGGTTTGACCTTCCTGACGGGCAAGGGCGAGTCGCTGGTGCTGACGGTCTGCGGCTGGCTGCTGGTGATCTACCTGATCAACCTCGGGGCCGTGTATGGGCGAACGATCCTGATGGGCGGGTTCGGCCAAAGCCTGCTTTTTACTTTGCGGAACAATATCTTCAACAAGCTGCAGGAATTGCCGGTTGCCTTCTTTGCCCAGAACAAAGCGGGAGACCTGATCTCGCGGATCAATAACGATACGGATAAGCTCAACCAGTTCTTCAGCCAGGCCCTGATGCAATTTATCTCCAGCATTTTTATCGTGATCGCGTCGGGCGTCGCGCTGGTCTGGGTCAACTGGAAGCTGGGGTTGGCGGTGCTGGCGCCGGCGGCGCTGATGTGGGTCTTTAACAAGCTGGTATCGCCGTGGGTGAAGAGGAAGAATGCCGTTTATCTGAAAAGCATCGGAGCTATGTCCGCAGAGATCCAGGAGTCGCTTGGGAATTTCAAGGTGGTGCTGGCCTTTAACCGGCGGGATTATTTCCGGAAGCGGTTCGGAGAGGTCAACAAAGACAACTATGCAAAAGCGATCAATGCAACGATTTCGAATAACGTCTATACACCCGTGTACGGCTTCCTGGCGGTAATGGGACAGGTCATCGTGTTGTTGTACGGCGCCTACCTGATCAAACAGGGTGAGTTTGGCGCGCCGTTCTTTGTCACCTTCTTTATCTATACGCAGACCTTTTATGATCCGCTGCGCCAACTGGCGGCGCTGTGGTCCGGCTTCCAGACGGCAGTAGCGGGCTGGGATCGCATTTCGCGCATCCTCTCGCTGGAATCGGACCTGGTGACGATATCGGAGGGGGAAGCGGCTGTCCATCGCGGCGAATTGACGGTGGTACCGGCGGGTGGGAATGGTTCTCCGCCCAAGCCGCCTGCGCTGATCGAGTTCAAAGGCGTCTCTTTCGCTTATCCCAACGGGAAAGACGTGTTGCGGCACAACAATTTCCGGATGGAAAAAGGAAAGACTTACGCGCTGGTCGGCCCGACCGGCGGCGGCAAGACAACGACGGCTTCGGTGCTGGCGCGGCTTTTCGATCCGACAGAGGGGGTGGTGCTGCTGGATGGGAAGGATATCCGGACCTATACACCCGCCGAACGGGCGCGAAAGATCGGCTTCATTTTACAGGACCCCATCCTTTTTACAGGCACAGTCCGGGACAATATCCTCTATGGGAATTCGGCTTATACCGAGTATACGAACGAGCAGCTGGCCGCTGTCCTCCATGATTCCGGGTTGGAGACGCTGCTGACGCGGTTCGATCAGGGGCTGGACACCAAGGTGACGCTGGCAGGTGATGGCATCAGCCTCGGACAAAAACAGCTGATCGCTTTTATCCGTGCGGTGCTGCGTAACCCCGAGCTGTTGATCCTTGATGAGGCTACCGCAAATATTGACACCGTTACGGAGAAGATGCTGGAGGATATCCTTCGGCGGCTGCCGGATACGACAACCCGGGTAATCATTGCGCACCGGCTCAATACCATCGAGAATGCGGATGAGATCTTCTTTGTCAATGCGGGTGAGATCGTCCGGGCAGGGAGTCTCGACCAGGCGATGGATCTGCTTTTGCAAGGGAAAAGGGTAAGTTAGGCGGCGCGGACGGGCGCTTCAGAATTTTACCAGAAAGTCATTTTACTTTCGGTGATCAATACTTAACAACATGAAGCATCGCCTTTTTTTATTTGCCATGACCTGCCTTGTCGGGCAGCTTGCTGTAGCGCAATCCAGCGGTTTTCACGTGACCAAAACCTATAAGATCGTCAGCTCCGGCGGCTGGGATTATATCTCGGTCGGACCCGATCAACGGATCTATGTCTCGCACGGCACCCAGGTAAATATCCTGGACGCGAAGACGGGGGATTCCGTCGGGATGGTTCCCAATACAACCGGCGTGCATGGGATCGCTTTTGCAGGCGGTAAAGGGTATACGAGCAATGGCCGGCTCAATACCGTGACGGTGTTCGATCTTAAGACAACAGCCGTGCTTTCCCAGATCAATGCGGGGCAGAACCCGGATGCGATCATGTATGATCCTTATACCAAATGTGTGATTACCTGCAATGGCCGAAGCCATGACTTGACTTTGATCGACGCGGCGAGCGGACAGGTTGCGGGGACGATCACGCTGGACGGCAAACCGGAGACCGCGGTTTCGGACGAGGCCGGCAAGCTGTATGTCAACATTGAGGACAAAAATAAGATCAGCTGTGTCGACCTAAAGACAAAAACGGTGGAAGCCAGCTGGCCGCTGGGCGCGGAAGGTCCGACGGGGCTCGCGATCGATGTGAAGACCAAGCGGCTCTTCGCGGGTTGTGACCAAAAGCTGGTCGTGATGGATGCCACCAACGGAAATGTTGTCGCTACCCTGCCGATCGCCAATGGCTGTGACGGGGTTGGGTTCGATAACGGGCTCAAGCTGGTGTTTGCTTCCTGCGGCGAAGGCAAGCTGACGGTGATCAAGGAAGAGTCGGCAAGTACGTTCACGGTAATTGATAACGTTGCCACCAAGCGGAGTGCAAGGACCTGCGCGGTGAATGAGCAGACCCATGAGATCTATCTGCCGGCGGCCGACACGGAACCCGGAGCGCCGGGCGAGCGGCCAAAACAAATACCCGGAACCTTCGGGGTCGTCGTGGTCGGGAAATAGGGTATGCCCGGCCTGATCGAGTTTGGGTTTTTTGCAGTAAATTGAGTGACATAATATTTATGTCATGCAAACGACGCCAACGGAGCCGACGCAGGCTTTTGGTAAGTATGGTCAAGTAGACAATTACATTGGTGGGAAATTTGTCAAAGGCAGCCAGGGCCTTGGCATTCGGGTAAAGTCCCCACTGGACGGTTCGTCGCTGGCGGGGATTTCATACGCGTCGAAAGCCGATCTGGATTTAGCGGTCTTTGCGGCGCAAAAGGCATTTCCAGGCTGGAGCCGGACGCCCATAAAGGAGCGGGTCCAGGTCTTTTTCCGGTACAAATACCTGTTGGAGAAACATCTCGATGAGCTGGCGGCGCTCGTAAGCGAGGAGAATGGCAAGACGCGGGGGGAAGCGGTGGCCGAAATCGAAAAATGTATTGAGCTGACGGAATTTGCTACTTCCCTACCCCAACTGGTGGCCGGAGAGGTACTGGAGGTCAGTAAGGGTGTCGAATGCCGAACCGAGCGGACGCCTGTAGGAGTAGTTGCCTCAATCGTCCCGTTCAATTTCCCCGCGATGGTGCCGAATTGGACCATTCCCAATGCGCTTGCGTTGGGCAATTGCATGATCATCAAACCCTCCGAAAAGGTCCCGTTGAGTGTTGGGCGGCTCGCGCTTTTGTTAAAAGAAGCCGGGTTACCCGACGGTGTATTCAATATTGTCAATGGCGACAGGGAGATCGTTTCGGCGATCTGCGATCATCCGGGAATCGAGGCGGTGACTTTCGTCGGTTCGACAAGGGTAGCAAAACTCGTCTACCAGCGGGCGACGAATAACCTCAAGCGTTGTCTCGCACTGGGAGGCGCAAAAAATCATTTACTGGTTCTACCGGATGCACAGCCGGAGATGACGGCGCAGAACGTCGCGGCTTCCATGAGCGGGTGCGCCGGTCAGCGTTGCATGGCGGCGTCTGCGATGGTGGCGGTGGGGAATGTGGATGCCATCATCGAGCGCATCTGTGCGGAAGCACGGAAGATCATTCCGGGACAGAACCTTGGTGCAGTGATCGATAAGGCGGCGAAAGAGCGGATCGAGAAATATATCACGGAGGCGGAAGAACAAGGCGCGAAGGTGCTGGTAGACGGGCGGGGGCACACTGTTGCAGGTCGCGAAGGGGGCACTTATGTCGGGCCGACGGTGATCGATCATGTACAACCGGGGATGGCCATTGCTTCGGAGGAGGTTTTTGGGCCGGTGATCAGTATTATGCGGGTGGGGACGCTGGAGGAGGCGATCGCGATCGAAAATGCGAGCCCATATGGGAATGCCGCTTCGGTCTTCACCCAGAATGGCGCGTTTGCCCGGTACGTCATCGATCGGGCTTCTGCGGGAATGGTGGGCGTGAATGTAGGGGTACCGGTGCCGCGGGAACCATTCTCGTTTGGGGGGTGGAATGAGAGCAAGTTCGGCGTTGGGGATATCACGGGGAAGAGCTCGATCGAGTTCTGGACCCGGTTGAAGAAAAGCACCGTGAAATGGAACCCGGAGGCCGGGATTAATTGGATGAGTTAAAACTTTTTTGTATGAGAGAACCCAAGACGCTAAGTGAAACAAGGGAGATCGTCCAGGACAATCTCGATTATACCCTGTTCTCCTGGAGCAAACAAAAGGGGATCGACCCCATCGCCGTCCAGCGGGCGGAGGGCGTTTACCTCTATGATTATGACGGGAAACAATATCTCGATTTTTCGTCGGGGCTGATGAATGTGAATATCGGGCATGGGCATCCACGGGTGACCGAAGCGGTGGTCCGGCAGATGCAGGAAGTCAGTTATGTCACGCCGGGCTGTGTCACGCGGGTGAGGGGCGAGCTGGGAAAGAAGCTGGCAGAGATCACGCCCGGCAACTTGCAGAAGACCCTCTTCACTACAGACGGCGCTTCGGCTATCGATAATGCGATCAAGCTCGCTCGCCTCTATACCGGCAGGCACAAGATCATCGCCCGCTACCGCGCCTTTCATGGCGCCTCCTATGGGGCCATGTCCGCAGGCGGCGATCCCCGGAAGCTGCCTTCCGACGCGCA
>DATMLR010000014.1:0-10000 GCA_035570015.1 Puia sp. | reverse complement strand
TATTTAGATCATCAAAAGAATTATTCGTACCAACGACAGAAATACAAGTCCGATGAAGCAGCAATTAAAGCGGATTTGCTGAAAGACGGCCTCGTCAGTGACACCAACCATATCCACTTCACCATCAATGAAAAGGAATTTATCCTGAACGGAGTGAAACAAAGCCCTGAAGTGCACCAGCGGTATCTGGACAAATATTGCCCGGCGAAGGGCGCCGCAGGCTGGAGCTGGAGTCACTCCACTAACAGGCCGTGATCAAAATTTAACCAACCAAGTCAATCGGATCACCATGAAAATGACGGCTATTTTAGCTGCCTGGCTATCGCTTGCCTGTACTTTTGCACAGGCCCAAAAGACCGATACGGCCAGGACTTTAACCAAAGTCACCGTTACCGCGCGCCGTCCGCTGGTCGAGCACCTCATCGACCGCACCGTAGTCAACGCAGATGCCTTGCCGGGCAAAGAAGGGTCGACGTTGATGGACCTCCTGGAAAAGTCGCCGGGGGTTACGGTAGAACAGAATATTATTCAATTGCAGGGCAGAGACGGAGTCACCATCTATATCGATGACAGGCCGACATATCTTTCAGGGGACGCGCTGGCAAATTATCTGCGTTCACTCCCGGCCTCCGCTGTCGACCGCATCGAGTTAATGACAAACCCGCCCGCCAAATATGACGCCGCAGGTACTGGTGGCGTGATCAATATCCGCCTCAAGCACATCCGGGAAAAAGGCTTTAATGGCAACCTGAGCCTGAATTACATCCAGGGAACTTATGCCCGCAGCAATAATAGCCTGAACTTCAACATCCGGCAAAATAAGCTCAACGTGGCCGCAACCTTTGGCTACACGCTGAATAACAATTTTACCGATATCAACCTGAGCCGGTATTTCGACCCGGCCGTTATCAGCGACATTGCGCCGGTGTTCACGCAGGATTCTTATGCCACCTACCATGCGCAGAATTACAGCGCCCGGATCGGCGCTGACTATTACCTGACGGATAAAACCACAGTGGGGATGGTCCTTTCGGGCCTGTTTACGCAGGCGAACAACCCCAATGCAAATACGAGTACCCTCAGCAGCCAGGACGGGCAGGTTGATTCGACCATTGTGGCCAATAATACTAATACCCACCGGTTTCACACCGGCGCCTTCAACCTGAATTACCGGCATGATTATGACAAAAAAGGCAGCCAATTGTCCTTTGACCTCGATTATATTATCTATCATACACAGATCACTCAAGCCTTTGCTAACAGCAGCTTTTATCCAGATGGTACGCTCTACGACCAAACCCTTCAAACAGGCAGCCTGCCGTCACATATCGAGATTTATTCGGCGAAAGCCGATTATATGCGCGTGCTGGCAGGCGGCCTTCGACTAAGTACCGGCGCCAAGACCAGCTATACAACGACGGACAACATCGCTGATTATTTTGATATCGAAAATGGCGCGGCCGTACCTGATTACAACTTTACCAACCATTTCCTCTACAGCGAGAACATCAATGCCGTCTACGTCAATGGTGCAAAGGATTTTAACCGGCTTTCCCTTCAGGCCGGCTTGCGGTTTGAGAACACGAACGCATATGGTCATCAACTGGGAAATCCGGAAAAACCAGATTCGTCATTTAACCGCGGCTATAATAGCCTGTTTCCTACCTTTTATTCGAAATATAAGCTGGACAGCGCAACGGATCAGGTGATCGGGTTTAACATCGGCCGCCGGATAGACCGCCCTAACTATGCTTCATTAAACCCCTTTGTATCGCCGCTGGATAAGTTCACCTACAATACCGGGAATCCCTTTTTGCTTCCTTCTTATTCAGTCAATTGCCAATTGTATTATTCCTACAAGCGGATCACGGCCACCTTGTATTATATTTATATCAAAGACCGGGTAGACGGCCTCATACAGATTATCAACGGCTACTATTACTCCCAGCCGGGCAATCTCGGCAATAGCTATGACCGCGGAATCGAGCTCAACGCGGACCTTGATCCCACGAAATGGTTCAATATCCACCTTTATACCCGGTTCAGGGTCTTGCACACGGTCACCAATTTCTTTACCGGCCCCCTGAATACGACGGGCCGGCAGCTGGTGCTCCGGCCAACGCTGACGTTCAAGCCCGGTGACGGCTGGACATTGCAGGCATGGGGCGCCTACCAGAGCCGTTTCGTCAATGAACAGTTCACGGACCTCCCGCGCGGCTCGCTCAATTTCGATTTCGAGAAAAAGCTTAACGGTGCCGCCACCATCGAACTGGATTTCTACGATGTCCTGCGGACCCAAAACAACAGATGGGAAATCGGCTACCTGGCGGGAACGACCGCGAATTATCATAATGTGAATGATTCGCGCAATGTAGAGTTGTCATTCAATTACCGGTTTGGGAAGACGATAAAGGACCAACGCCATCATAATGCCAATGGCGCGCAAAGCGAAATGAACAGGGTTGGGAATTGAAGGATTTTCCCTATTTTGCGCCAATCCAAAATGGCGTTATGTCGTTGAAGAAATTACCTGTTTTGATCGTCAGCCTGTTTGTCGTCTTTTCCCTGCACGCCCAGACCAAGGTATTCAAAGAGGTCGGCGAAGACATCGCGACCGAGATCAAAGCGATCACGCAGGACAATGCCCTGGTTGGGTATGTGGCATTTACCCGCCTGGAGAAAGCCGATGCGGACTCGTTCAACTATCGGTTGACCATGATGGACGAGAACCTCAACGACATCGGCGCGGTCAATTTCCGCCAGGGGGTTCTTGAACTCGAGGCGGTATCTTTTGAGCAGAACGTATTGTGCTTGGGGTACATCCAACATTCGATGGCCTTTCAGCCCTCGGTCAGGACCCGGCAGGACCATCTCGTTTTACAATTCATTGATTTGAGCGGCAAGGTCATCAACACCTGGTATAGAGAAGTAAATCTGAACCTGGCGGCCTACAACACCGGAAAGTTCTTATCGGCGACCAGGTTGGCGGGGTATCTGAAATATGGGATGCAAATCCGGAATATCCCCAATGGCGGATTTGCTTTCTTCTATGGCGATGAGGTGAAACAGAAACTGGCGGTATTCGATACGAAGGGGAATATGACCCATGAACAGGACGCCCCGACGGTTGCTGACCACTATTACCTGCGCGCAACCGCCGCTGAGATCTACCTCCTGACGAAAAACGACATCCGCGTCCCCGAAGGCGGGTACACACTCTTTGTCTATTCGCCGAAGGATCTCGAATCCGAAAATAATTTCGATCTCCGCGACGTGAATAACAACTGGTTGAAAGTATTGACTTTCGACAACGACCCTGCCACCGGCGACGCCTTTATCGCAGGCTGTATCATCAACCCCAGGCGGGAGCAGGAATTCATCACCGCCAACCAATACGTCCAGGGCCCCTATATCGGACTATTTACCCTCGATCTGGGGAATCCGCAGAAGGATATGCATGCCAATTGCAGCTACTGGTCCGGCGACAATATCCCCGGAATCAGCAGCTACGGCCAGTTCAAAGACAAAGGCTTCTATGTCAAATACGCCACCGCATTCCGGGATTACCGGGGCAACACCATTTTCGCAGGTACCGCTCTATTGGGGGAAGGTTTTGTCGGATCGGCCAAATACAGACTGGCGGATGGGGTCTTCGTCCGGCAGGATTCCACCGGCAATTTAGCCCTGGACAACAATATCCCCTGCGACGAATCCAAGTATTTCACCGATGCGGGCATTCTCTATGCGCTGGACAAGAAAGACTTTTACAAAGTCGACAATCCGGACACCAAAAGCAACTACATGATCATCGATGACGAAGCAAACATCTACATCTACCATGTCAACAACCGAAAGGTCGTCCGGACCATCCCCCACAAAGACGGAAACGTCAAGATCAACGTCTACCCCGCCAAACAAGGTTATATGATGGTATCAGAATACAACCGAAAGGAAAAATATACCCGCTTTTCCATCGAAGCCCTCTAATATTATTTTGGAGTTATACGATCCTGACTTCTCATGGGTTCGTCAGAACAATTTTAACCGGGTTGGTTCCGGCTGGAAAACTATACTGCAGCTGCTGGCCCGCAAATACGTCGACCGTGCCGTTGGGTGAATTAGTGAATTTGGCGTCGCCGACAAAAAGTTGGCCGCTGATGGGGTCCGCAGTCAGCGCCGTGACTTCCCCCAACTGAACGTCCCCGGTACCATAGTTGGGCATATGGAAGGACAGAGTGGCGGAGTTGAATTGTTCGATGGCGATGCCGGAGATATAGTAGCCGGTATTTCCGGAGACGACAACAGAAGGGCTTCCCGCCCCATAAAAAGAGGACTGGTAGACCACCTGATCTGTTGCGCTGGAGACGACTGTAAGCCCGGCAGTCAGCGCCTGGTAATTTTCGAAGTTGCCGAAATCGAGCTGTGCCGTGTCAAACTGAGTTTGCACATAGACATTTCCCGAGTTGTCGGCGGAGATGGACTCAGGATTCAGGTAGATACTCAACGTACGGATAAGCGACCCGGTGTGGGGATCGATGATCGCCAGGTTTGGATAGCTGTTGCCCTGGCCGGCAAAATACAATTTTCCATTTGCCAGCACCGGACCTATCGGGTCGATTAGCGGAATGTTACCACCGATGTACCGGACGATCTTCATGGACGACGTGTCCATGACCTCAATAATACCGTTGACCAGGCCGATATACACTTCGCCGTCAAAAAAGCAGATATGCGTGGGTTCGGGCGCTTCGGTGGTAAATGCATTCACAGTTGCCGGCAATGCTGTTGCAGTTTTGGCCAACAGCCGCGTAGATGCGGCATCCACAACAGCCACCGCCTGCGAGCCTGCCAGGGCGATATACAATTTTGAGCCGTAGAGGCCCATGTCAAACGCCCGGAATCCTAAAGGGAAGCCATTCACCTGGGTAAACCGATCGGGAGTAACCGTACCGGTGGCCAGATCGTAAAAGGCCAATGTGCTTTTGAAGTTCGAGTCATCGTCGTAGTTTACGCCATTGATCGTGGTCCCGCCTTCGGCGAGAACATAGATACCATCGACATTGGCCGCGGCCGGCGAGCCGCCGGTCGCAGGGTGTTCCATTTTCCGGGCACAAGCGGCCACGCCAAGGGCCATGGCGATATAGGGTATCCTGTGATATGCAGATTTCATGAAGTAAAGATGGCCCAATCATGCGACCGGCCCGGTTATTTTACATGATCGAAAGCTGATTCTTGACCAACGCAGACCAAATCGTGATCTGTCCGGCATATTCAACATATCCCTTCGGCCATCAGGCGAGATCGGCCGACGTTAAATCTCACTTTTCTTATACTCATCGATAATTTCTCCCTCTTCCCAAAACGTCTTCGTCAGTGTCCGGATATAGGTTCAAAAGGCAAGGTTTATAGTCGCTGATAATATTTTCCCATCTTTAAATGTCACTTCCCTTTCGATGGTATCGCAATCATCTTGGAATTTACGTGATATTTCTTCAGCCAAGGGGCGCCTATCATGCCGGAAACAAAATCTCTGTAGCAAAGGTCATAGACTTTAGTATACTCAACAGATAAAAGCTGATCCTTGGTTGAAAACGGAATTCTTATCTTAAAATACAGCGCCTGGCGAGGCAGTATAATCACGCCGTGATAAATAGGGCCTTCATAGTTATAATTCGTATCTCTGGCGCTATATTCAAGTTCATACAATTCTTTGACACTGTCCTTAACCCTCACCGCAAGATCCTGGGGCGGAAACCCAACTCCCAGTACAATCGTCGGCGAACGGAGAATGCAAACTATGCTGTCGCCGAAATTACTAATGCAAATGTTATATACGGCAAAATTTTTACCTTTCAACGTATCTGCGGATATGTCGATAGATACCGGCTCTTTGTTTTGCCCAAAGGCGAGCGCGTTAAAAAAAGAAAAGAAGATCAAAAACAAGTATTTTGGCATGATGGCGGCTTTGTAATAGTTTGTACTATTTAGGATGATGATTATTGTCATAGCCCCTTTCCTTCAATCCCTTAATAGCTCGCAGTGCATTTTCAAATTGTAGCGCATTAAGACCCGGATTCGAGCTAGGCTTGAAGTAACGGTAATATGCGTGTCCGAATTCATGATAAATCGAAAGCCAGATCGGGCTGTTGGGAAGGTCGCTTCCGTCGGTTGCCTTTAATCCCTGATAAAAGCCCTCTCCTGGAATAATGACCCGGAGTCGAAAATTATGTGGATCTTTATTATCCTGGACTGTCTCTCCCGTCCAACCCATTTGCAAAAATGTTGGATTGGGAATCCTCTGTCCGTTGTCATCGATCAGAACCTCGTCTGGACCCTCTATCTGGCTTTCTTGATCTTCTTTTACGACGAGAAACATTTTTTTCGCATCGATCAATTCTTTAACTTGGTTAACGATCGCCTGTTGCGGTGCCGACAGACTTTTTGCTTTTGAAGTATCGACTCCTAAATTACCTTTTTTATCTAAATAATATGGGGTAGTCTTCATATCGACATTGATCCCTGTATTAAGATAGTCGAGGAATTCATTTTTTTGGTCGAAATTCATTTGACCTATGGTATCTCCCAACTCGTCATTATTCAAAATTGGGTTATTCTCCATTGCAGAATAGAGGCTCATTGTCTCATTTGCCATTGGATCGATTTGCCACCATCGTCCCAATTGTGGATCAAGTTCTCGAAACTCGGTCTCATACATTTCAAGCCCGCTCCCGTCGCTGAATTCCTTATTCTGCAACTCCGAGCCTTTGTTGTACCGGTATTTATTCTCAGTGTAATTCGTCTTTAGCGCCTTATCGCTGATCCCCGCCATCGTCAACCCAAAGGGATAGTAATGGTTTTCCTCTAGTACCCGCCCTTGCTTATACTGCACCGAAAAATTATCAAAGAACACATCCCAGCCCTGCGTTTCATTCGACACCCAGACATAAAGATAACCATTTCTGGACATAACGACCGGTCCACCCGGCGCCACCAGGTTCATCTGATTGGCCGGATAGGTACTGCTGGCAGTCGGGACCGCACCACTGGATGCGCTCACATAATTGAACTGATCATCCAGGAGTATCCAGTTCAGATAGGACTTAGGAAACAAGACGGTCCGGCCCGTGTCTTTGTTTGTCAGGAAACTGTTAATGGAGCCATACACAGGGCCAGTTGTCGATTCATATCCCGACAGGGAGCCCTCCGATGCGCCGGTTGCTGTGCCCATAATCCCTGTAGCCAGGGAGACCAGCACCGAATTTAATGAACTGTTGGTTGTGGTGAGCGTATTGCTGACAAAGTAACACTGTACGCTGGGCATGATTGTGTCGCCGGCCATGACCTTGAGCAGCAGGTTGGGTCCAATGGTGTGCCCCGAACCGTTAGATGAATCCACTTTGGACACACTGTCATTTGGACTGGTATACAAATACCGGATGTTGTTGGGGATGTTCTGGGACTCATTTGGCATGGAGGTCCAGGCGGCGGAGGTGTTCGCAATATTTCCAAATAGTTGGAGTTCTGTTCCCCGGTACTGGTACTCCATCGTCGCGATATAATTCGCCGTATCCTGCTCCTGAGTCAGGACCACCCGCGTATTGCCCAGATGATCTTTCTCAAAGAAGTCATAAGCGTAAGCGTACCCCGGTGGTACAGTCGTATACACATGATAAGCCCATCGAACACGGCCTTCCTCATGGGGAATAAATTGAAGCGTATCGGTACCTCCCACAGCCGCATTGCCAACAGGAGGGGTGGAAGACCGCTGGTATACATTCCCTGATATATAAGTTATGGCTGTCGCTTTGTTAGCCATATTGTCAACGATGGTCTTGGTAAGCTTGAGGCCTGCGTTGTCGTATTGATACTTTATGTATCCTTTGCCGGTAAAGGCAAGGCTGTCCGGCAAATTCAGGTAATTGTAATGGATATAACCGATCGATTTATTGCTGTCAAGCCTCAGGTTCCCATTTCCGTCGTACCCGTAGTTATAACCGCCGTTGGCGGATGGAGAATGAAAATCCTCGAGTTTGGAGTTCGGATTATTAGCTCCATCGACGACTTTTCCCAATTGATTACTTCCAGCCGGATAGCTATAGGCCAACTGATCGATCAGACTGGACCCGCCTGCCAAATATCCCTTCTGATTCATGGAAAGGATATTGCCGTTAGCATCATAACTTAGCCCAGAAGTGCTGAAGCATACGGTCGAGCTATCCCATGAACTGCCGGAAGTGTTTTGTTGAAATAGTCCACCGGTGAGCCGGTTCACATCATCATAGGTGAAATCATATTTGCGGTTCAGCCCGCTACCTGCCGTCTTCCAGGCAACCCCTTCGATATTCCCATTGTACTCGGGTGTGACATATGTATTGCCGGGAGCGACAGAGGATGTTTTATCATAACCCAGCTCCATTCCGAAATAGTGATTGGTGGTCCCTGCGACATAGTTCTTGTTGATCCCGATAGTCCAGTCGCGGATATTATAGTCGTAGATAAGGCTGTCTAATTTATTTCCAAGGTATTTGGCCCGCATTTGCGCTAACTCATTATATTGGATACTATCGATCAGCTGATTTGCCGCGGCATTGTCGATGTTCTTGTATATACTCTTCAATCTTTCCTGGGCATCATAATTCAGCAATGTATTGATCGTATGTGTCTGGGTTGTATTCTGCAGCTTCTGGTGCCTCAAGTATGTTTGCAGTGGTTTACCAACAAAATCATATTGCGTCGTCGTTATATCTATTCCGCCGGTGATATTGTAATACTTGGTTTGGATCACCCGCGAGTGGTCATCATAATAGGTTCCCGTAAGAAGACCCGGTCCCGTCGATTCCCATAGACCGGTAACCAGGCCCTTGGTCTGGGTCGATTGGGTCAAAGCTTGAGGATACGGGTAATTTGAGCTAGGTGCGGCAAAATAGCTGTCGTACGAATTATCTTTGCTGGTATACCCATACCAGCCCATCCAGGTGTAGTTGTCGTAGTAAGCAACCGTTAACACTGAACTGAAGGCAACAACCGGAAAACTCTGGTTCAGGGAATATTCGGGATAATTGGCCGGGTTATAGGTTTCGTACATCGCCATATTCTGCGCTGTCAAATACGATTGCATACTGCTTTGCGAATTATGAGTACCGTCATTATAGAATCCAGTCAGAATGGGCCGGTTCAGTTGATCGAACTTGGTAAACAACCAGTTATTTTGTACCCGCAGGTTGGAATCCTGCGCCAGGACCACCCGGTCGCGCGTATCATAGATTCGCCATTGTTCACCCGTTCCGGGGACTTTTTTAATGATCGTTCGATCCCGATCATCGTATTCATATCGAAAACAAAGCCCGGTCGCCACCTGAGCACCACCCGAGCTGGCAAAATTCCAGCTATTTCCTACCAGCCATTGGACCGCCAGCGGCGGGATCACAAACCGGAGATTGCCGACATTGTCATACACATAATAGGTGTTCAACCAGCCCGTAGGCCCACTGGATGGCATCGCGGCCACTTGTGATTTTCGGAGAATAAGCCGGCCTTCATTGTCTTTATATTCAACGGCCTGGTGATTGTTCTCATCGGTTGTGATGGTCTTATACAACTTACCGGCGGGGTAGATCGTTGTCGAGTCCGTTGTTGGCAAGCTTCCCGGCGTATTACTTATGACCCACTCGACGACACTATCCGCCAAGGTATTGTTGAAATATTGAACGCCTATACCCCTTGCAGAACCTACCCAGTTGTTTCCCGGCGCATAGGTATTCACCGGCCTGTTAAGCGGTGATGCTTCAAAATGTACTTTCCCGTAATAGTAGGACTCTCCGGGGTATTGACCACTGCTAAAGACCGAATCCTCCTGGAACGGGTCAAGCTTGAAATTCCCGTTATTGGTCACATCCCCGGACTGGGCAACATTCGAAGTAAAAGACAGATAGTTATATTCCTGGCGGCCCAGACTATCGTACACGTAGGGAATGACCATATCGTTCCCCAGGGGGCTGGC
>DATMLR010000013.1:0-5021 GCA_035570015.1 Puia sp. | reverse complement strand
GCCCTGACCGGGGTAAGGATTGATCTCGCTTTTTTTGATGGTAAAGGACGTCCGCCAGGTATTCTCGCCGGACTGTGCGCGGAGGACGAATTCCATGTCATCACCGTCCACCGTCAGGAACCAGGAGCCCTGCCTGAAGTCGACGGGGGAACTCTCGTGGTAGTCGGAAGATTCGCTATATTGATTAATACCATTTAGAGACCGCGGGACGGTTGTATCCGGAAGGACCGGAGCGATGGCGGGTGACGAAGGGCTTGCCCCGGTTGAGGATATGCTCGTCGTAATGGCGGGATTGATCGAAATATTCCCGTTGATCATGGTGACTACCCCCCCTTCGGCTGACGTAAAGGTGCCGGTAAAAGTGGTAACTGCTGCAGATTCCGCTTTGTTGGCGGTGGTCCCCGCCGGACGAATAGCGGTATCGGCTAGCGCTGCCGAGGCCGACACCGTTGACGTTGCTGTTTGCCCTGAGATGATTGGCTTGGTTCCCGTGGGCGCCTGAAGCGGCTGCGCGGCGGCCACTGCGGTCTGACCGATCGCCGCCGGTTTGTTGAGTGCACATACCAGCACGGTCAGGAGCGGAAACAAAACAAAATACTTCCAGATCGTATGTCGGGCGGACTTTTGGCTATTCATCATAACGATACGACGTTTTAAGAGTGATTGATTGTAATTATTGGTAATGCTGAAGGGCAAATGAGGCGCGGTGACGCGCAGGAGGCTCAACTGATAGGCCAGGCGTTCGATGTCGGGGTGCTCCAGTACAGAACGGTCGGTAAGAAATTCGAGGTTGTTCTCCACTTCACGGCGATACAGCCACACGAAAGGATTGAACCATTGGAAGATGACTGCCAGTTCCGCCAGCAGGATATCGACGGTATGGCCTTCATTGACATGGATCTTCTCGTGTACAAGGATCTGCTGGAATGTTTCCGGGTCATACAGCGCCGGGTTGATAAAAATGGTATTGCCGAAAGTGCAGGGGCCCCGCTCGCCGGCGGTATATACAATACGGCTGCGGCCATCCCGGATAGCTGGGCGCGAGAATGACTTGCAGCAGAGCAGGAAGATCTGCCCCACAAACTTCAATCCGAAGACCAGGAGACCGAGGATATAGATGTAGGTCAGCCACTGTAATGCTTGCAGCAGGAACGTCTGGAGGGCACGGGAAGGTTGTGGCGGCGCCGCCGGTTGGATCGCGGCAGCGGTTGGATGCAAGCCAGGCTTCTCCGGCGCGGATGTCGTGACGACGAAGTCGGTCGTTGCGGGTCGCGATAGCTGCGCAGTCTTCTTGTGCGGCAGCCTTTTTGATGAAAACGCGGCAGTCGGCGCGACGGCGGTCGTGGTGCTCTGAATGGCCGGCTTGGCCGCGATCGTATTGGCGGTTGTTGCGACTACCCATGTCCAACCCCGCGGTGCGGGCAAAAGGGGCAATATAAATGAACCTACCAGACATCCGAGCAGGGTCCAGCGATTGAGGGCGTAGAAGGTCGCCTTCTGCAAAAAAAGTTTATAGAACAGGAAGCACACGGTCAGGATGACAGTAACATGCAGAATATATGGTATCATTTCTTCTGGGATTTGATGATCTCTAAGATATCGTTCAATTCCTCCTGGGAAAGTTGTTGTTCACGGGCGAAATAAGCCAGCATATTGGGATAAGAGTTGTTGAAATACTTGCTGACAATGTCTTCCACCGCATGCTTCTGGTATTGCTCTTTGGTGATAACCGGGAAATAGCGGAACGTATTGCCAAAGATCTCGTGATCGAGGAAGCCTTTGTCCTCCAGGATGCGAACCATCGTGGCGACTGAATTATAATGAGGTTTTGGGTCCGGCAGTTCCGCGATAACGTCCTTGATAAAAGCGCGTTCGAGTCGCCAGCACGCCTGCATGATCTGCTCTTCCCGTTTGGCTAGTTTCTGCATGAGATGCGTATTTAGGATGAAGCTACTACTAATGAATTAGTTTACCAACTAATTGGTTAGTTTTTTGAAAAAAAATTTCTTTCCTCCCCGCCCAAAAGGAATAAATTTATGCGCAAGAGCCAGCCATCGCTTTGCTATTCAAATGGATAACGTATTTAAGATCTTCTACGACGAGCTGTTGGGTTTCTCGGGCCTGGGTCCCTTGCTGGAGATGTATCACAAGAATGATTACTCGCCCCTCCATTCCTTCGCGGGCGTCCTTTCCGCCGTTTCGCCCGTGATCCCGCTGTTGTTGCTGATCGAGATCGTGCGGGCCCTGGTATACAAGCGGTTCCGGATAGAGGACTACCGGATGCCGTTCTTCGTTTTTGTCGCCAACCGGTTCCTGTCGCGGTTCATCAGCATTGCCGCGATCGGGTTTTGTATCGGCTTGTTCGGCCGGTTTGCCCTGCTGAAGACCAGCTTTACCTGGTATTGGTTCCTGTTTGGCTATGTAGTCTGGGAACTCGCGCATTTTGTCTATCACTATCTGGGACACAAAGTAAGGTTGTTCTGGTGCCTCCATTCGACCCACCACGCGCCGCAGGCGATGAACTTGTCCGTATCCTATATGCACTTCTTTCTGGAAGCGCCGTATGCGGATGTGATCCGCACGTCCATTTGCATCCTGGCCGGTGTGAATCCGCCCATGCTCTTCCTGATCATGGCGATCGACGGAACCTGGGGCGCCTTTATCCATATCGGCGAGAATGTTATGAAAGATGCCCGGATGGGCTGGCTTGGCCGGCTGATCCTGACCCCTTCGCATCACCGGGTGCACCATGCCCGCAACCCGCTTTACATCGACACCAATTTCTGTAATCTGCTGAATATCTGGGACCGCGTGTTCCGCACCTACCAGCCGGAAGACCGCGCCATCCGAATCGAGTACGGGATTACGCGCCCGGTGAAGACGCGGAGCTTCACCGATATGTATTTCGGGGAATTCATTTGCCTGGGGCGTGACGTCGCCCGCGCACCGGGGCTGCGGAACAAACTGTTATATTTCGTTATGCCGCCCGGCTGGAGCCATACGGGCGATCACAAGACGGCGCAGGTGATGAAGCGGAGCGCGGATGTCGCGGGAAGCGGGGATACCGTGGGGAGCGGGGATTATGCGGGGAAAAATATTATGTAGAAATGTTGTTATCAATGCTATTTGACCTATTTTTGCACTCCTCAAAAAGCGTTGCTTTTTCGTGGTTGATTGCGTAGCTCAGTTGGTAGAGCAATACACTTTTAATGTATGGGTCCTGGGTTCGAGTCCCAGCGCGATCACTGGAGGCGCACAGGCGGTGCGCCTCTCGCTTTTTTGGGTATTCCGTTACTCTGTTTTAACCTGACAGTACGTATTCCGGTACCCAAGGCAAAAAGTAATGTGTAA
This sequence comes from Puia sp., assembly GCA_035570015.1. Taxonomy (GTDB): domain Bacteria; phylum Bacteroidota; class Bacteroidia; order Chitinophagales; family Chitinophagaceae; genus Puia. The sequence goes on along the minus strand of DATMLR010000013.1, from coordinate 1,670 downwards.
ATAACTGATACGGAGTAGTCGAATCAATAGTCTTACGAGTCCCAGCCGGATCACTTTTCACTTTCTTCGTTCCATCCATTTGCTCGTCAAACCCCCAATGGACGCGGTTGCAATGTTAAATCTCACACCAATTCGTATCAATTCAAATCATTCCAGGACAGTACCTATTCCAGTACCCATGGAAATTCCGACATTGATAGAAAAGGCGCCCACCCACTCACCCAATCTATGTCGAAGTAACTGTCAGCGGAGACGCGGTCCCATGGGGAGTGGAACTTTCATCACTAAAAATGTATAAGTCATTACCGAACACCCACCTGTATCAATATCGGACGATGCCGCGTTTCGCACCCTCATAAACTATTGACTGCCAAAAACCTGCAATTTGGCATCTCCCTCGCTGTATTATCCGATATCACTCAAAGTCATTTGTCTATGCTGTCGAACCATTTCAAGAGCTACTTCAAAACAACCTGGCGTAACCTGGCAAAGGATCGCCTGTTCACCCTCTTGAATTTACTGGGCCTATCTACCGGTCTTGCCTGTGCGCTACTCATTTACTTATGGGTGACCGACGAGCTACAAATGGATAAATTTCATCAAAATGATACCCGGCTATACCAGGTGATGGAAAATCGGGTTCAAGGCCCCAACATTTGGACCGCCCCATCCGCGCCCGCACCGGAGGCCGATGCGCTGGCAAACGAAATGCCCGAGGTCGAATATGCCGTCGCGACCGTCGACCCCGGCATCAATACCCTGTCGGTTGGAAATGGTTCTGCCCCGGAAAAAGATATCAAGTCAAACGGGCTATACGCCGGCGCGGACTTCTTTCACGTCTTCTCCTATAACCTGATTGATGGCAACCCCGGCCAAGTACTCACCGACAAGAAAGCCATCGTATTATCCGATCTGCTGGCCCGGCGTTTATTCGGCACTACCGAAAACATCATCGGCAAGACCGTACAGTTGCAGCACGAGCAGCCCTATACCGTCTCAGGGATTTTTACAAACCCGGGCATCCACTCATCCGAACAATTCGATTATATCCTCCCGGTCCTCAGTCTAAAAGATGCGCAGGACAATCGCTCCAACTGGGACAACACCTTTTGCTCCACCTTTGTTGTCCTGAAGCCTGGCACCAATCCGGCTCAATTCAACTCCAAAATAGCCGGACTGATCGTACGCAAATCCAACAACCAGATCAAATACCGCACTCCGTTTATTCAACGTTATTCGGACATCTACCTGTATGGGCGGTATGAGGCCGGCGTTCAGTCCGGCGGCAGAATAGACTATGTCCGGCTGTTTTCGCTCATCGCGCTTTTTATTCTCGTCATCGCCTGCATCAACTTCATGAACCTTTCTACTGCAAAGGCCGCCGGCAGAGCCAAAGAAGTCGGGATAAAAAAGGTCGTCGGCGCAGGCCGCGGCACCCTCATCTTTCAATTTCTCGGGGAATCCATCGGGATGGCTTTCGCCTCTCTCCTCCTGGCCATCTGTTGGGTAAGCCTTGTCCTCCCTGCCTTTAACAACCTCACCGCAAAACAATTATCGTTGTATCACCTGGACATCGGCTTTGTGCTGTCCGCTTTGGGCATCACCTTGTTCACCGGGTTGGTTGCCGGCAGCTATCCCGCCCTTTATCTCTCGGGATTCAAACCCATCCT
>DATMLR010000012.1:0-15520 GCA_035570015.1 Puia sp. | reverse complement strand
GTCAGCCTTTACCAATAGTACGTTCTCCGCACCATAACCAGGATAAATTGTGTTGAGAAAAATCGTCGATTTCATCGTCTTCAGCAGCCTTTATGTTGCTATTTGCGCTGTGGTGATGATCTGGCAAACCAGCCGCCTCCTGCTGGGAATCCCCCCTTCCATCCATTTGCTGGGGTTCGTATTCTTTGCCACTATCTGCAGCTATAACTTTCATTGGTACCTCACCCCCCGTTCCGCCAGCCCCTCCATGCGCGTCCAGTGGACCCACCACCATAAGTCATTGCATATCTTTCTTTATCTGGTCGGAGCGATCGGTTCGATTGTCTATTTCTTCTACCTCACTCATTTCATTCTGGCGCTTGGTTTCGCCGCACTGCTGACCTTCCTCTATTCAGCGCCCAAACTCCCCCAGCCTGTCTTCCACTGGCTCCGACACATCGCTATCGGCAAAACCTTCTTTCTGACCTTCGTCTGGGTCTATGTCACGGCGGTGCTTCCGGTCATCGTAGCCGGCGCGCTGTGGAGTGACTCGTTTTACTGGTATATCGCAAGCCGTTTTTTCCTGATCTATGCCTGCTGCCTCATCTTCGACTACCGCGATCGCGAAGACGACCGGGCCGAAGGAATCGTCAGCATGGTAACCGTATTAAGCGAGCGGAACTTCGACCGCCTGTTTATTGTCTCCATGATCCTTTTCGCCGCCAGCAGCATCGCTCTTTCGGGGTACCACTACCCGGCTTTGTATATCATCCTCCTGCTCATCCCCGGCGCGATCCTTGCAGGCCTCTACCCCGAGACCAAACGCAACTATTCCGACTACCTTTATTATGTCGTTTTGGACGGGATCGTCATGCTTTCCGGTCTGCTCATGCTAGTTTTCAGGATTTAGTACCTTCGCCAATCCAAACAACAACCAATTAATGGCAAAAGCGATATCTTCCAAATCAAAGAAGCAATCCACTCCCTCCTTGTTGACGACGAAGTCCTGGGATTTTCTCAAACGATATATCGATAATGCCTCCCCGGTAGGTTTTGAAAGCAGCGGACAAAGACTTTGGCTGGACTATCTCACCCCCTACGTCGACACCCATTTTACCGATCCCTATGGAACGGCCGTTGGTGTCATCAATCCGGATTCCCCGTTCAAGGTCGTGATCGAAGCCCACGCCGATGAGATCAGCTGGTTTGTCAATTATGTGAATCCTGAAGGTCTGATCTACCTCAAACGCAACGGCGGCGTCGATCACCAGATCGCCCCGGGAATGCGCGTCTTCATCCATGGCAAAAAAGGCCGTGTGCCCGCCGTATTTGGCTGGCCCGCCATCCATACCCGTATCGCCAACCCCGACGCGAAAGAGCCCCAACCCAAGGTTGAAAGCCTCTTCCTCGACACCGGCGCCCGCAACAAAAAAGAAGTAGAAAACCTCGGCGTCCATATCGGCGCCGTCGTCACTTACCAGGACGGCTATACCGAGCTCGCATACGACTACCTGGTCGGCCGCGCTTTCGACAACCGGATCGGCGGCTTTATGATCGCGGAAGTAGCCCGCCTCCTCAAAGAGAACAAGAAGAAACTCCCCTATGGCCTCTACGTCGTCAATGCCGTTCAGGAAGAGGTGGGGCTGCGCGGCGCGGAGATGATCGCCCGGCGGCTCCGCCCCAATATCGCCCTGATCACCGATGTCACCCATGATACTACTACGCCGATGATCAATAAGATCATCGAAGGCGATATCGCCTGCGGAAAAGGCCCCTCACTTGCCTATGGCCCTGCCGTGCACAATAAGCTGCTCAGCATCGTCGAGGAGACCGCCGAAAAAAATAAGATCCCCGTGCAGATGCGGGCCGTTTCCCGCAGCACCGGCACCGACACGGACTCGTTTGCCTACGCCAATGACGGCTGCCCCTCCGTGCTGATCTCCATTCCGCTCCGGTATATGCACACGACAGTCGAAATGCTCCACCGGAACGATATCCAGCAAACTATCCGGCTCATGTACGAAACCCTGCAGGTCCTCACGCCACGAACAAATCTCCGCTACCTCTGATGACCACTCTTTTCCTTTATATCGACCCCGGGAGTGGAAGCTATCTTGTCCAGGTGATCGTCGCCGCCATCCTGGGTGGCGCCTTCTGGATAAAGCGGTTCTGGCGGAAAGTAAAATCTTTCTTTACGAGGGGAAAAAAGGGAACATGACGGGTATTAAAATCAACCCCGCATCCTACAGAGACCCGGCCGGTTTCGTCTTTACCGTCGACGGGGTCGTTTACCGCCAGGTCAACCGATCCTATGCCCGCCAATACGAACAATTAATCAACTCCGGCCTTTATAGCACGCTCACCGCCGAATCCCTCCTCATCCCGCATACCGAAATCGCCAACAACCTCATCCAATCCTCCGACAAGGAACGCCAGAGCTTCAGCGAAGGCGACCGCCACCTCACGATCCTCCCGGAACAACTCAGCCGTATCACCTACCCGGCCGAATGGTGCCCCGACCAGCTAAAAGCAGCCGCCTTGCTTACCCTGCGCATCCAGCAGCTAGCCATGGACCATGGCATGACCCTGAAAGATGCTACCCCTTTCAACATCCAGTTCGACAAGGGCCAGCCCATCTTTATAGACACGCTTTCTTTTGACCTCTACGACCCCGCACGACCCTGGATCGCCTACCGGCAATTCTGCGAATGCTTTCTTTTTCCGCTTTATATTCACCGGTATGCACAGACCGGAACCGCCCCGATCGCCGCCGCGTGGCCCGAAGGGATCCCGCCAAGCCTCACCGCGCGCCTGTTGCCGCTCAAGAGCCGTTGGAACGCCGGCGCCTGGCTGCACGTCTTTCTTCAAAACCAGATCAGCTCCCGCCAACCTGCAGCCGCGGAACGAACCCTCCGGTTCTCCGCAACAAAACTCGCCCGGCTCACCGGGCACCTGCAATCCATAGTCAGCCGCATGAACACGGCCCCCCGAAACCCTAGCACCTGGAGCAACTATTACAACAAGACCTCCCTCGGCCAACCCTATCTCCAAGCGAAGGAGCAACTGTTCCGTCAATACCTGCACCAGATCTCATTCACCGATGCCCTCGACCTGGGCTGCAACGACGGCCGGTTCGCCAAAATACTCGCCGAAACCGGCGCAAGCGTCATGACCGTCGACTCCGATTGGTCGTGCATCGGGAAGCTCTATAATGAACATCTCCCAAACATTCTCCCTCTTTGCATAGACCTGGCAAACCCTACGCCCGCCGGCGGTTTCGCCAATGCAGAACGGTCCAGTTTCACCGACCGCGCCGCATCCGACCTTGTCATCGCTCTGGCCCTCGTCCATCACCTCGCACTTCGCAGTAATATCCCACTTCCGCTGATCGCCGACTACTTCAGCCGGCTGGCCAACCAATACCTTATTATTGAATTTATTCCTTTATCGGATGAAAAAGCAATTGACTTGATCGCTCGCAAGGAGACCACGACCGTTGGTTACGATCCCGAACATTTCGAATCGGCCTTCAACCGGCAATTTCGGATCGAAAGGAGAGAACCCATCGCGGGAACCGATCGCATCCTATATCTTTTGACAAAAATTGATCGGACATGAAGCGCCTCCGGACCATTCCATTCTTTGTCTTCTTAATCCCGGTCTTTTTCGTAATGCATGGCTACCAGGAGAACCTGGGCTATGTCCATCCCGGCGAAGCCGTGCTGTTGGCTGTAGTCTATCTTGCAGGCGCCACTGTCGTCTTCGGTTTGGCTTTTCTACTTTATCGCAATATGACGAAAGCTGCCCTGGCCGCCGGGTTTCTCTTGGGGTTTTATTTCTTCTTCGGCGCCCTCCAGGATTTTCTGAAAGTCCACCTACATCCGCTTTCCCGATATGCCGTCATCGTCCCGGCCTTCGGGATCGTCGCCATCGTTTGGATCGTTTTCCTTCGCCGCACCCGTCGTGACTTCTCCCGCCTGATGATCTATTTCAATGTTCTGTTCCTGATCTACATCCCCCTGGAATTCGTACTGGCTATCCGTATGTATATACCCACACCAGTTGTCGGAACACGCGCGTCGATTGACCCCATCTACTTCACCCGATACCAGGGACCAAAACCCGATATCTATTTCCTGCTCTTCGACGCATACGCCAGCTCCAAATGTTTGCAGGAACAATTTCACTACGACAACAGCGATTTTGACCGGTTCCTCAACAATAAAGGCTTCCACATCCAGCCCGCAAGCCATGCCAACTACAAGTACACCATCCTGTCCATGCCTTCGATATTCAATATGGGCTATCTCGATAAACTGAAGGACGTCAAAGGCGGCCCCGTCGCGGAATACTACTACCTCAGCGACCTGATCAAGGACAACGACCTGATGTATTGGCTGCATTCCATCGGTTACGATATCGTCAACTGTTCTATCTTTGACCTGCGCGGCCATCCGTCCCCGATAACCGAATCCCTGCTCCCTTTACAAACGAGGCTGATCACCGATCAGACGTTCTACTCGCGTTTCTATCGCGATATAGGCTGGAATTTCTACCAGTTCACCGTCAACCCCCTTTCCGAAAAGGAGATCGATCTCAGCCTGAACAACGACAACAAACTGATTGCACGCCTCGAAGCCGCCAGCGCCGTGCCCTCTCCTCATCCCCGCTTTTTCTATGGCCATTTCAATATTCCCCATCCGCCTTATTATTTCGACAAACTGGGCAACCGGCGAAAGGTCCGGGCCCCCTACAAAGCGGCGGATGAGGACGACGTACAAGACTATCTCGATTACTTGAACTATACTAACCAAAAAGCGGAAGAGATGATCAGCACCATCCTGACGAATACTCACGGCCACGCTGTCATTATCTTCATGGGCGACCATGGCCTGAGGTACCATGACCGGCTGGGATATAATCCTTTGTCCTTCGTTGAGAATCAGAATGCCGTTTATTTCCCGGGAAAAGACTATCGCCTGCTTTACGACAGCATCTCCGGGGTGAACGAGTTCCGGGTGGTCCTCAATACCCTTTTTGGGCAAAACCTCTCCCTCTTAAAAGATTCCATCGTAAATGTAAAAGATAAGAAATAATTTTGCCCATTCAAATTCTAGGCTATGATCCGTCACGACTGGACAATAGAAGAGATCAGGGAGATCTATAACACCCCGCTGCTGGACCTCATTTACAAGGCTGCCTCCGTCCACAAACAACACAACGATACCGGAGAAGTGCAGGTTTGCACCCTCCTTTCCATCAAGACCGGGGGCTGCCCGGAAGACTGCGCCTATTGCCCGCAGGCCGCCCGTTACAATACCGGCGTCGGCGTCCAGGCCCTCCTGAAAAAGGAAGAGGTCCTGGAATATGCCGCAAAGGCCAGGGCCGCCGGATCAACCCGCTTTTGTATGGGCGCCGCATGGCGGGAAGTCCGTGACAACAAGGATTTTGACCGCGTCCTCGAGATGGTGCAAGGGGTGAACGAAATGGGGATGGAAGTTTGCTGTACATTGGGAATGCTGACGGAAGAGCAGGCCAGGCGGCTCGCCGGCGCCGGCCTCCATGCTTATAACCATAACCTCGATACCTCCGCGGATTACTATACCGAGATCATCAGCACCCGCACGTATGAAGACCGGCTGAATACCCTCGACAATGTCCGGAAAGCAGGTGTTACCGTCTGTTGCGGCGGGATCATCGGCCTGGGTGAAACCCACGACGATCGGATCGGGATGCTTCTTACCTTGTCCACCATGCCCACTCATCCCGAAAGCGTTCCCATCAATGCCCTGGTCCGCATCAAAGGAACGCCCCTCGCGGACAATGCGAAGGTCGACGTCTGGGATATGATCCGGATGATCGCCACCGCTCGTATTCTGATGCCCGCCTCCATGGTCAGGCTTAGCGCAGGCCGCACAGAGATGAGCCAGGCCGAGCAGGCCCTTTGTTTCCTGGCGGGCGCCAATTCGATCTTTGCAGGCGATAAACTGCTCACCACGCCGAACCCCTCTTTTGAGGAAGATAATCTGATGTTCGAATTGCTGGGATTACGCCCACGGGCAGCGTTTAAAGAAGAAGCCGCGCAGCATTACCATCCGATTCCCGCGTGAGTCCGGTCCCGGATCTCCTCACAGATATAGGTGTTCCCGGCCAGCACTTCATCGATGGCCATCACCATCTCCGCGCTGGGCGAGTTCTTGGTGACGTACCCATTGGCCCCGTTGCGCAGCATCTCGTTGACGTAGCTCCGTTCCGCCTGGACGGAGACCCCGATGATCTTCATATCCGGTGCAAATTCCCGGATCGACCGCGTAGCCTCTATCCCATTCACCGGCTTCATGTTAATATCCATGAGGATCACATCCGGCCGCAGATTCTTCGCAGCTTCTATGGCTTCCTGCCCGTTGGCGCATTGCGCAATGACATTTAGTCGCGGGACCTGGTTGAGCACCCAGCTCCATGCCTGGCGAACGTGGGAATGATCGTCGACGATAATTAACTTAATCATGGATGGTTATTAAAAAAGGTCAAGTGCGAACTGGCCTCCGGCCGGTTTTGGGCCGGTTCCAAAATTAACGCATAGGAAATAATAAAAAAGTAAATGACCTAAATTGGGGACCGATTACCCAGTTTCCCCAGAATTCACGGGGCGAGCACTTAGAAGAACCAAATGATTACACTTATAAATTTGTCCTTTTGGACGGGGGCTAGACCAGCGCCAGTTCCAGCACCTGCTGCATCGTTTTAACGTAATTGAACTTGAGCCCCTTTATAAAGGTGGAATCGATCTCCCGGATGTCCTTCTCATTTTGCCAGCACAGGATGATCTCCTTTAGCCCCGCTCGCTTCGCCGCCAGCACCTTCTCCTTGATACCTCCTACCGGCAGCACCTGACCGCGCAGCGTGATCTCGCCGGTCATGGCCAGATAGGGCTTCACCCGCTTCCCCGTAAAGGCGGATGCCATCGAGCTCATCATCGTCACCCCGGCGCTGGGCCCGTCCTTGGGTACCGCTCCCTCCGGAACGTGGACGTGGAGCGTTTTTTTAGAAAAAATATCCGGATCGATATCGTATTTCCGGGCATTGGACTGAAGATACGTAAAAGCGGTAAACGCACTTTCTTTCATCACATTCCCAAGATTGCCGGTCAACTTCAGCTCCCCCTTGCCGTCACTCATCGATGTCTCCACAAACAAAATATCGCCGCCGACATAAGTCCATGCCAACCCAACGGCTACCCCCGCCATATTGGCTACCTTATAGATGTCGTTGCTGTAGCGCGGCTTTCCTAGTACCTTTTCGACGTCCACTTGTGTCAGCGAAGGCTTCAACTTTCCTTTCATGGCATACTCCTTCGCCTGATAACGCATCAGCGAAGCCAGTTGCCGGTCCAGATCCCGCACCCCGCTTTCCCGGGTGTAGTCCTGGACGATCTTCTCCAGCACCGAATCCCCGATCCGGAAGCCCATTGCCGCCAAACCATGCGCCTCCTTTTGTTTGGGAACAAGGTGCCGCCGCGCAATCTGGACCTTCTCTTCGACCGCATACCCATTTAAGTCAATGATTTCCAATCGATCACGAAGAGCCGGCGGGATGGCATTAATATCATTGGCCGTAGCGACAAACAAGACTTTGCTCAGGTCGTACTCCATCTCGAGGTAGTTGTCATAGAATGTGTGGTTTTGTTCCGGGTCCAGTACCTCCAACAGCGCAGACGACGGATCGCCCCGGAAATCGCTGCCCGTCTTGTCGATCTCATCCAGGATCATGACCGGATTGGAGGATTTGACTTTCCGCAGCGACTGCAGTATTCGCCCGGGCATGGCGCCGATATAGGTTTTACGGTGTCCCCGGATCTCACTTTCATCGTGGAGGCCGCCCAGGCTGATCCGGACATATTTGCGACCAATCGCTCCCGCAATGCTGCGCCCCAGCGACGTCTTTCCAATCCCCGGCGGCCCGACGAAGCACAGGATCGGGCTCTTCATATCCCCCTTCAGCTTCAGCACCGCCAGATATTCCAGGATCCGCTCTTTGACCCTGTCCATCCCATAATGGTCGTGATCCAGGATCTTCTTCGCCTTCCTCAAATCATATGAATCTTCTGAATAGTCGCCCCAGGGTAACTCCAGCATCAGGTCGAGATGATTGAATACGATGGAATAATCCGGTGTGCTGGGATGCATCCGCTCCAACCGTTCGACCCCCTTGCGGAAGAGCTCTTTTGCCGCGGCCGGCCACTTTTTGGTCTCAGCCTTTTTCTGCATCTCTTTTACCTCGCGCTCGTTGCTGTCCCCACCCAACTCATCCTTAATGCTCTTCAGTTGCTGCTGCAGGAAATATTCCCGCTGCTGCTTATCGAGCTCCGTCTTCGTCCGGTTGGTCAGCTTATTCTTCAGTTCCGCGAACTGAAGCTCGCGCTGCAAGAGCTGCATCAGGAGATCCGCCCGCGATTTGATATGGTGGATTTCGAGCAGCTGCTGCTTCTCGTGCAACTCCGTATTGAGGTTGCTCGAGATGAAATGGATGAGGAAGGAAGGGTTCTCAATATTCTTTAAAATGATACTGGCTTCCGAAGGGATATTCGGCGAAAGCTGGATGATCTGTGAAGCCAGGTCTTTGATATTGGAGACATAGGCTTCAAAGTCTTGTTCCTTCGGCGCTTCCTCTTCCTGTAACAAGACGACCTGCGCCTTGAAGTAAGGATCTTCCGCCGTCACCGCACCGACCTTGAACCGTCGTCTTCCCTGGAGGATGACCGTCGTCCCGCCGTCAGGCATTTTGATCAGCTTGATGATCCGCGCTACCGTGCCGACATCCTCCAGATCCGTTACGCCCGGGTCCTCGATACTGCTGTCTTTCTGAGCCAGCACCCCGATCAGCTTATCCGATTTATAAGCATCGTTCACCGCCTTGATGCTCTTGTCCCGCCCAACTGTAATAGGAAGAACTACCCCGGGGAACAATACCGTATTCCGCAGTGGAAGAACCGGCAGTTCCTTAGGGATCTCCATATCGTTCAAACCCTCGTTATCTGATTCATTCAACGGGATGATCGGCATGAAATCCAGATCATCCTCGGCACGCAGGAATAAATTCTCTTTCATTTCAGGGACAAAATACCACGAGTAAGGGAAAATTCCTACTCTTTTTTAGTTGAAAGGTATAAAAAAGGCCGGCTAGAAAATGCGAAGGCCCGCATACAGCTGCCACCCTTCATTTCTCCACGTTGACTGATTCGTAACATCATTGAGATTGGTCAGCCCGACCACATATCGCGCCCCGGCCATCACCGGACCGAGATTCAGCTGCGCACCGGCAACCGCCGCTATATCGCCCTTCTTGAAGGCGTCCCCGGCGTTATTGATCAGATGCTCGTCCTGATTGAGCAGGATGCCGTACTGCGGGCCTGCCAGCAGACTCAGGATCGGGATCGGCCTGTAGCTCAGCAGCACCGGGATCGTCAACCAGTTCAATTTCCCTTTCACGTCATTGACGCCATCCGGCACCACCGCAGAGAAATTACTGCCCGTACGATAATTTGTTTGATTGAAATTCAACTCGGGCTGGATGCCCCACCTGCTGTTTACATAGATCTGAGCAAAGGCGCCCGCCATATACCCGAATTGGAATTCCTGGCTAAAGGACTCGCCGTCGACTTTGAATAGATTGGCGCCGGCTTTAACGCCGAAATGAAAACCTTGCGCCTGTGAGGACAAACCTGAGATCACGAGCAGGATTGACAATACAAATGCGTTCCTCTTCATAATGGATTTGATTTGATGAATGAATGGATTGCATGTAGTATTTCAATTCATAGATTTTCTGCTTAGACCTTTTGGACCGGCCAACCCGCCAAAAGTTTATTTCAGCTTTCGATCATTTATTTGAAATCCAAAGTACGCCTGGAATCCGTACGTCCGCCACGCATCTGTCGAATTGATGGCGTTGATATTGTTAAACCCTTCCTGGTACCGCAGCCCGAACTTTAGCTTGCCAAGGTTCAGCTGACCGCCAAAGACGAGGGCAAAATCGCTATGAGAGAAAGCATTGGTTTGAGTTCGCACCAAATTCTGCGTCTGCGCAATTGCAAAACTGTATTGGGGCCCAAGAAGGATCGACAGCATCGGGATGGGTTTGTAGGCGACCAGGATCGGAATGGAGATATAATCCAGGCTGACCAACTGATCGCTTACCGCTCCATAGTTGCTGTAGATCTGGTTGAATTCCTGGGAGGTCTTGCACAACACCTGGTTGAACAACAATTGCGGCTGAAGCGTGAAATATTTGCTGTAGTTGATCTCCGCGTAGGCCCCACCGCTAAAGCTCACATTGTAAGTATTGTCAAAGGATCGACCGCCAACCTTGAAGTAGTTGCCGCCGGCCGTAAGACCCCATTCCATTGATTTTTGAGCATACGAATGAGTAGCAGTCAGGTTCAGCAGCAGGAGGGTAGCGAAAGTTAGTTTGGATCTCATCATTTTAGTTATTCCTTTTTTGAATTGTTAAAAATACAGTTGAATACTTTATCGGTTTGTTAAAATCTTCAAAACGAACGTTAAATCACGAATATCACGCCAGTTCGATCACTGTTATCTCCGGCATGATCCCTACACGACCAGGATAGCCGATAAATCCAAATCCCCGGTTCACATACAACTTCTGCTTGCCTTCCTCATACAACCCAGCCCACTCTTTATAGATATATTGTACGGGACTCCATTTAAATCCGGGCAACTCCAGTCCAAACTGCATACCATGCGTATGTCCCGACAACATCAGGTCGATATCCGGATATTCCTTTCGAACCTGGGCGTCCCAATGACTCGGATCATGACTCATGAGGATCTTGAACGGATATTTCTCCGCACCTGCATAGGCCTCATCCAGCTTGCCATATTTGGGGAACCGGGCCTTGGCGCTCCAATTCTCAACACCGATGAGCGCGATCTGCTCACTTCCTCGCTCCAGTACTACATGCTCGTTCATTAAAAGCCGCCATCCCATTTCCTTCTGAATCCGCATCAGGTGATCGAGGTTGGCTTTTTTCGTTTCCGCGTTCTCCCACCAGGAATAGTCTCCATAGTCGTGGTTGCCCAGCGTGGAATATACCCCCATCGGCGCATCCAGACACCCGAAAATTGCCTGATACGCGCCTACTTCCAGCGCAATATTGTTCACCAGGTCTCCGGTGAACAGAATGATATCGGGTTTCTCCGCAAGCACCAGATCGACCCCCCGGCGGACGGCAGCGGGGTTGGCCAAGCTACCAGAATGAATATCAGATAGTTGCACAATTTTGAGCCCTTTGAATGAGACCGGCAGATTGTCGAAGGCCAGCCTCACCCGCCGAACCCGGTACCGGTATTTGTTGGCAAAACCATACACCAGCGTAGAATACAATCCCGCACCCACCCCAAGACCCAACCAGCTCATGAATATAGACCGGGATACGCCCTCCGTCGGCAGGGCCGGCGCCGGGCCCGAACCGGCCAGTAACCGCCCCGCGATCCACTGGATCACGCGCCGGACATCGTCGAGCAGCAGGAAGACGGCGACCAGGATTTTGGCCAGGTAAAAGCCGATCAGGATAAAGAAAGCATATCCCTGCAGCCAGGTAAAGCGCCGGTACAAATAGGGGAGAAAACATAAGATCAGGATCGCCAGGATTGAAATCACCCAATAGCCGGTATGGATCGTCGACCGCATCCGCGGCGAAGCTCCCTGAGAGACCGTCTTTATCGCCTGGAACACATATAGATCAAGTACCAGCGCCAGGATAGGCACAATCCAAACAAACCGCCAGCTACGCATGTGAAAGAAATTTATATCCCATAATTTATGTGGAGGCCTTACATTTGTCCTCCTGCCGGGATTTCTTGTTCTCCCGACCGCCGGGGTTTCCCGGAAAACTTAGGCGGGCAAAGTTCGGAATTATCCCCGGTGGGCAAAACTAAATTTTGCCATCTTCACGATTGGCGACAATTTTGACAGGCCCCGGGGGGTGACTTCATAACATTATATGGCAAAAACTATTGGTGTAGCAAATCAAAAGGGAGGGGTAGGCAAAACTACTTCCGCGATCAATCTGGCGGCCAGTCTTGCCGTATTGGAATTCAGAACCCTGCTGGTGGACGCCGACCCCCAGGCCAACAGCACAACCGGTGTCGGGTTCGACCTGCATAATATCACCCAGAGCCTCTATGACTGCATGGTCAACCATGTTCCGGTAAATGATGTCATCCTCAAATCGGAGATTCCCCACCTTGACGTCGTCCCCTCCCACATCGACCTGGTGGGATACGAGATCGAGATGATCAACTACCCAAATCGTGAAAGCGTCCTCAAAGGAATCCTGGAACCCGTAAAAAGCGAATACGACTTTATTATTATCGACTGCTCCCCCTCTCTGGGCCTGATCACTGTTAATGCCCTTACCGCCGCCGACTCCGTCATCGTACCCGTCCAAACCGAATTCTTTGCCCTGGAAGGTCTCGGTAAACTCCTCAATACCGTCAAGATCGTGCAAAGCCGCCTCAATACCAGGCTGGCTATCGAAGGTATCCTCATGACGATGTATGACGGCCGGCTGCGCCTCTGCAACCAGGTGGTAAGTGAGGTAAGAAAACATTTTGACGAGATCGTTTTCAATACGATCATTCACCGGAATACGAAGATCAGCGAAGCTCCCAGCGTTGGCAAACCGGTGATCCTGTATGATGCGCTTAGCAAAGGCTCAGTCAATTACCTGAACCTGGCTAAGGAAATCCTGCAGAAGAACAATATGACCAGGATCAGGCAGGAAGAGCGGATTCTCGAATAAAGCAAACCCGACATGACAACACCCCATAAAAAAGATAAAGAGGCGCTAGGAAAGGGCATCCGTTCCCTACTCCAAAGCATCGACGCCGACCTGAAGACAACTTCCGGCGAGCTTAAATCCTCTGTCGTTGAAGCGGTAACCAACAATCTCCGCATCCCACTCGACCAGATCGAGGCCAACCCGCGGCAGCCCCGTCATGACTTCGATGAGCAGGCTTTGCAGGAACTGGCCTTGTCCATCCGGCTCCATGACATCATCCAGCCGATTACGGTATCGAAACTGCCAACCGGCAAATACCGCCTCATCTCCGGCGAACGCCGTTATCGGGCCGCCAGGATTGCCGAATTAAAAGATATCCCTGCTTATGTCCGGCAGGCCGACGACCAGCAACTGCTCGAGCTCGCGCTCCTGGAGAACCTGCAGCGCGAAGACCTCAACGCCATGGAGATTGCCCTCAGTTACAAGCGTATGATGGAGGAGCTCAATTACACCCAGGAACAGGTAGCCGAGCGAATGGGAAAAGAACGGAGTACCGTCGCAAACTATATCCGGCTCCTCAAACTGCCTCCCGATATCCAGGTGGCCGTTCGCAACAATCAACTGTCGATGGGCCATGCGCGCGCCCTCATCAACGTTGATACCGTGGACAAGCAGCTCTATCTTTTCAATGAGATAAAGAAAAAAGGGCTTTCCGTCCGGCAAACGGAAGAGCTCGTCCGCCAACTATACAAGGAAAATACCGCTGTTAAAAATTCGGTAAAGCCTGCACTCCCGGAAGCATTCAAAAGAATAGAGGATAACTTAGCATCACATTTCAGCACCCGGGTAAAGCTCAATCACAATAAGAAAGGGGAAGGCAGTATTTCCATTGAGTATTACTCGCTTCAGGAATTGAACAAATTACTGGATCAGTTGGGTGTCGCCGTTAACTAAGAATCCAATATGAACTGGGCCCGCTACTTATTATTCTTTGCCGGCTTTCTAACCATACATCTTGTTTGTCGAGGTCAGCAGACCGATTCGCTACACCATTTGTTCCCCCCTGCCGACAGCGCCCATCGCAGCGCCAATGCAAGATCTCCTTACGCGCCGGACTCGCTGGCTAAGAAAAGGCATGATCCCCGCAAGGCCACAATTCGTTCGGCCATTATCCCCGGCTGGGGCCAGATCTACAATCATAAATATTGGAAACTTCCGATCGTATATGCCGCCGTAGGTATCCCCGTCTATACCTATATCTATAACCGAACCTGGTTCAACAATTACAACAAGGCTATCGCTCTTGTCGATTACTATTCCAGCCTTGACTCCTTCGCCGTTCCCGCCTCGATCGTCGCCAAATTGCCCTTGAACATCCAGTACCTGGTGACGTATGGCTACGGTCAGGAGAATGCCCTGCGTACCTATCGGAACGAATACCGGAAAGATGAAGACTACTCCGTCCTCTTCTTCCTGCTGTTCTGGGGGCTCAATGTTGTGGACGCCACAGTAGACGCCCATCTTATGTATTTTGACGTCAGCGACAACCTAAGCCTGAATCTTCAGGCGCCTTCCCCCGGGTTTCTGCCGGGCGGCAGCGGCGCGACCGGCGTGAGCCTCGTCTTCGATATACACAAGGCCCGGGTCAAGCCCCTGACCCTTCAATGACCGGGTCCACACCACATCAAAAAATTATTGT
The DNA here is from genome assembly GCA_035570015.1 of Puia sp. GTDB lineage: Bacteria > Bacteroidota > Bacteroidia > Chitinophagales > Chitinophagaceae > Puia. The sequence continues at coordinate 1,040 of DATMLR010000012.1, read as the reverse complement.
ACGTTTGCCGGCAAATTATTCCTTTCATGAAGATCGCCCTCATCGGCTATGGCAAAATGGGCCACGCGATCGAAGAGATCGCCCGGACAAGAGGACATGAGATCGTCCTCAAGGTCTCCATCGAGAATGTGGAGGACAATACGATCGACAATATCCGAAAGGCAGATACGGCGATCGAATTTACCGGCCCTCTTAGCGCTTTTGATAACATTATCCGCTGCCTGGACGCCGGGGTGCCCGTCGTCTCCGGCTCGACCGGATGGCTGGACAAGCTCCCAACGGTCAGAGAGCACTGTCACCAGAAACAGGGCGGTTTCCTGTATGCCAGCAATTTCAGCGTCGGCGTCAACATCTTTTTTGAGGTCAACCGACGCCTGGCGGCTCTGATGGCGCCTCACCCCGATTATGAGGTCCGCATCACGGAGATCCACCATACCGAAAAAAAAGATGCTCCAAGCGGAACAGCCATTTCCCTGGCGGAACAGATCCTCGAAAAAATTCCCCGGAAAAAAGGATGGGTCAATCATATTAGTGATAACTTAGACGACTTGGAAATCCTGAGCGAACGGACCGATCCTGCCCCGGGTACCCACCGCATCGAATATTATTCGGCTATCGATACCATCGAGATTACCCATACCGCCCACAATCGCCGTGGATTTGCGATGGGGGCAGTCCTGGCAGCGGAATTCCTCCGGGGGAAAAAAGGGGTTTATCAGATGAGCGACGTTCTGGGATTCTAACAATAACACAGGAGATATAAAAAAATGCTTTCCAAAAAGACCCAATATGCATTCCAGGCGCTGATGTACCTGGCGGAAAAGGATAACGACGAACCGGTCCTCATCGCCGAGATCGCAAAAAAGAAGAAGATCCCTCTTAAGTTTCTCGAGAATATCCTGCTGGAATTGAAGAATGCCAATATCCTCGATAGCAAAAAGGGGAAAGGCGGCGGCTACTTCTTTGCTAAAAACCCCAGGGATGTCCCCCTCGCTACCGTTATGCGTCTGCTGGATGGCCCCATCTCCCTGCTCCCCTGC
>DATMLR010000011.1:0-12295 GCA_035570015.1 Puia sp. | reverse complement strand
GAGTGACCAGAAGATGGACATGAATTCCGTGATGTATCCCGAGCGGGGTGAGGTCACGCTGAACTATGGGATGCTGCGGTCGCCGGTTTCTACGAGGCTTCCGGATGCGCCGGTACAGGAGCTCCATTTCAATCTGACGGGGAATATGAACCGGTATGTATGGAGCATCGATAACAAGGTGGTCTCCGAGGCGGACCGCATCCTGATCCGGCGCGGGACCAATGTGCGGATCATCCTGTACAACGGGACGATGATGCGACATCCCATGCATTTGCACGGGCATTTCTTCCGGGTGCTGAACGGACAGGGCGATTATGCGCCGCTGAAGAATGTCGTGGATATCCTGCCGATGGAAACCGATACATTGGAGCTGGCAGCGACGGAAAGCGGCGACTGGTTCTTCCACTGCCATATCCTGTATCACATGATGAGTGGGATGGGCCGGATCTTCCATTATGAAGGGAGCCCACCCGACCCGGGCCAGGATCTGCGGAAAATATTTGCGGATGACCGGGAGATCCGGCCGATGGCGAGAGTTGGACTGGAAAGCAACGGCAGCGACGGGGCGGTGATGGTGGCGAATACGCGGTACCGGTTCCAGACGGAGTGGCGGCTAGGCACGGATGACACCAAAGGGTACGAGAGCGAAAGTCATATCGGCCGTTATCTGGGAAGGATGCAGTATTGGCTGCCGTATATCGGATGGGATTTTCGGGATCGCCGGTCGAATGAAACCGAGAAGAACTTGTTCGGCCAGCCGGATACCAAGAACCATCGGGATGTGCTCTGCGCGGGGCTGCAATATACGCTGCCTTTGTTGTTTACCTTGGACGGGCGGGTGGATATGAAAGGCAATCTCCGGCTGCAGCTGGGGCGGGAGGATATTGCGGTGACCAGCCGGCTGCGGTTCAGTCTGATGGCCAATACAGACAGGGAATATATGGCAGGTTTCCGCTATATCCTGACCAAGTATATCGGGTTGTCGACCCACTATGATAGCGATATGGGTTTTGGGGCGGGGATAACAGTGAATTATTAAATTCGATATATTTAACGGACAACCGGAGTCCATGAGCAAAGACGAGATAAAAGATCTGCTGGTTTTCATCCGGCCATATCCGGAAGCTGTGCAGGAGTTGGCATTATGGCTGAGGGAGTGGGTATGGGACCTCTATCCCGGCTGCAACGAGCTGATTTATGACAGTTACAATGCCGTGGCATTCGGCTGGTCGCTGACGGACCGACTGTCCCATACCTTTTGCTCGGTCGCGGTGATGGCCAAGTATGTTCATTTCGGTTTTTATTGGGGTAGCGAGATCGCAGATCCCGAAAAACGCCTCCTGGGCAAGGGCAACCAGTACCGGTATATCGTCGTTAAAGAAAAGGCGGATTTCCCCAAAACCTACATTAAAAAACTGCTGAAGGAAGCGTATGCTAATTCATTGGCTAAAGTCAAAGAAAATACTCCGCTCGTCAAAGGGCAAACGATTGTAAAAGCTATTTATTCTAAAAAAAAGCGGCCGGGTGTCGGATAAAAAACCGGCATCGACTGAAATAAAACCAACCAGCATGAAATCAAGACTAATCCTTGCATTATTTTCGCTGACCGGCCTTACTGCCGGCGCACAGCGTATTTCGCCGGACACGATCGCACTGGCCAATGGTTCGTTGATCATTCAGCCGATCAACCATGCCAGTGTGGTGCTGACGGCGGCGGGGAAGACGATTTATGTCGATCCGGTCGGCGGGGCGGCTAAATATCAGGGTTTGGCTGCACCGGATATCATCCTGGTGACGGATATCCATGGGGATCATTTTGATCCGGGCACGCTCGGCGACCTGGTGAAAGCCGGCGTCATCCTGGTGGTTCCGGAAGCGGTCGCCGTCAAGCTGGAATCGTTTCCTAAAGGCGGGAATGTCGTCGTGTTGCACAACGGCGGGCAAGCGAATGAGGGCGGCATCCGGATCGATGCAATCCCTATGTACAATCTTCCCGCCAGCGCGACCGATCCCCGGCATCCCAAAGGCAGGGGAAATGGATATGTGCTGAGCGTCGGAGGCAAAAAGATCTATCTCTCCGGAGATACGCAGGGCATTCCTGAAATGCGCGCACTTACCGGCATCGATATCGCCTTTGTATGTATGAACCTGCCCTATACGATGGACATCAATGAGGCTGCTGATGCCGTTTTAGACTTCAAACCCCATATCGTCTATCCTTATCATTATCGCGGACAGGGCGGATTCAGCGATGTTGCCGCATTCAAAGCCAAGGTCGAGGCCGGGAATAAGGGCATCGAGGTACGGCTGAGGAATTGGTATCCGGGATAAGTTGCATTTTTACATGGTCGTGAGCTCCGCGCGTTGCCTTTCCCGCCGATAAAAAGTTCGCAAAATGCGAACTTCAACTATCTCGGCCCTGCAGGAGACTGATACCGAAAATAAAATGGGTCGGATAGGGGTGAAACTAATCTCGTGCGTCTTATAGAAGAAGTCTGGTAACTTCAGATTGTTAAACCCGTTGTTTGGAAGCGAACGATCTCATTCTCGCCGGATCCGGCGTGCAGACTGATGAGCAGGTTTTTGAGAAACTGTTCGTCGACTGGTATGGCCCCTTGCTCGCGTATGCGTGCTCGGTGCTGAAGGATGAGTCATTGGCGGGAGAGGCGGTTCAGGCGGTTTTCAGCCGGCTTTGGGAGCGGCGGGAGCGGGTGATGGTCGAGACATCACTGAAGGCCTACCTGTATGGCTGTGTCTATCATGAGTGTGTGACCTGGATGCGGCGGGAGAAAAGCCGGCGGGCCTACCGATCCGAGGTGCTGGCGCGGCTGGGTAATGAGGCGGGCAGATCGCCGGAGAACGTATTCGACCGCGTGGAGGCGGGAGAGTTGGAGCAGCGCTTCCAGCGGGCGTTGGATGACCTGCCGCGGCAATGCCGGGCTATCTTCCAGCTCAGCCGGTTCAGCGGGCTGAAATACCGGGAGATCGCCGATCAGTTGGGAATTTCAGTGAAGACGGTGGAAGCGCAGATGAGTAAGGCATTAAAACTGCTGCGAAGCAAGCTGGCCGATTATTTTGAAAAATGATATGGAGGATCTGCTAATCAAATACGTATTGGGCGAGGCGACCATGGAGGAGGCGGCGCAGGTCGAGCGGTGGCTGGAGACGGATGCGGCCAACCGGTGGCTGTATGAGGAGTTCAAGACCCTATGGGCCGTCAGCCGGCAAACGGCTGCCGGGGAGTCGGCCGGGTCGGTAGAAGTACAGGAAGCCTGGCAGCGATTTCGGTCGGAAGTGATGCCGCGGAGTGGGGGTAGGATGGTCCGGGAAAAAAGGGCTTGGTTGATAAGACCCGGGTGGCTGCGGGCAGCGGCGGTGGTAGCGGGGACACTAATATTGGGGGCTGGAGGATATTTGTTGTTTATGAATCATCGGCGGGTCGGGAAAACTCCAGCGGTTGCGAGGTCGGTGCAGGGGGCCGCCGGGCAGTCTGCAACGGAGGTCCCACGAATGCTAAAATTGGTCGCCGCCCGCCCAAGGACCGATACGCTGCCAAATGGGACGGTGGTTACGCTAAACCGGGGATCGTCGCTGGCGATCGTGGAGGATCGGGCAGACGGCTCGCCAGGAAGCCCCACAGAAAAGGGGATAACGGTGCGGCTGCGGGGCGAGGGTTTCTTTTCGGTGCGGCATGATCCCGCGCGGGCGTTTGTGGTGCAGGTTGGTGCGGTGGCGATAAAGGTGCTGGGGACTTCGTTTGAGGTCAGAGGCGATGGGTTTGATTCGCTGGAACTCATAGTAGAGACGGGTGCGGTTCGGGTTGGGGACAGGATGACCGTGCATGCCGGCGAGCGGTTAACCAGGATAGGGAAAGGGCTCTGGAAGATCGGCCCGAATGAGGATAAGTTATACGGTTATTACCTGGGACGGCCGCTGGTCTGTGACAGCATCCCGTTGCGGCGGCTCGTGGAAGTGTTGAACAGGGCGGTTGACACGCCCATTGTGCTGGGGCGACAGGAGCTTGGAGACCTCCCGCTGACGACAGTATTCCGGAGAGAATCGCCGGAGCGGATCCTGGAAGTGGTTGCGCTAACCTTTAACCTTTCGGTCATACGTAAAGGATCGGAAATTATTTTACAATAACCAATGCGCCGGCCTGGGGCGGGCGCGATAAAACAAAAAATTATGAGACATATTATGTACGGGCTGAAAACAGCCCTGCTGGTTATCCTTTGTAGCGGCGGGCCGCAGTTCGCGCGGGCGCAGGAGGACGGGCCGCTTGAAAAAAAAGTAAGGGTAAACGCGGAAAACGAGCACATAGAAGATGTGCTGAAGGGTCTTGCGAAGCAAGGGTATTTAACCTTCAGCTATAAAAGCGATATTCTGGATAAAGACAGGCGGGTCACGCTGACGATCAGAGAGAGCACGCTGCGGGAAGCATTGGAGGAAATTCTGGGGAAGGATTATAGTTATCTTGAAGCCGATAATTATGTCATAATCCGCCCGCGGGGACCGGAGCTACTACGAGTGCCGGCGATGCCGCGAAAGGCCAAGATGACGAGGAAATTGCCCGTAGTGCCTGAACAACCACGCGAGGGGATGATGCCGCCCCCGCCAAAGGCTCCGCGCATGCCGGATTCGGTCAACATCGTCGCGGTGCGGCAGACGGTGAGGAGTATCATCACGGACATGGTGACCGACGGGATCATCAGGGATAAGGAAAGTTTGGTCTGGTTTGGTCTGGATAACGGGCAATTCGTAGTAGACGGGAAGCCGATGGCGGATTCGCTGCGGGTGAAATATGCAGCAAAATATGTCAAGGCAGATGGGAACGGCTATTACTATGGGTCGGTATCGGTCCATGGGCGGGGTTATTTCCTTGATAAAAAGGAGGTTTATGGGGATGAAAAACAGTAATGGCTGAATCTTTGCAGGGATAGAAATATAAGAATTTGTTAACGAAATCCTTTCTATCCTCGCATATGCTTACGATCAGTACCAAACGACTGCACCGGTTCCTATGGTCTTTTGTCCTTCTTGTTATCCCAACTTTTGTATTTTCGCAGGTCCGGCATACCGTCAACGGGACGGTGCGGGACTTGAATACAGGTGAAACGCTGATCGGCGCCAGCATTGTCTTCCTCCACCATCCGAATGCTGCGACCCTTAGCAATGCTTACGGGTTTTACTCGATCAATTCCAATGCCGGCCGCTATCAACTGGTGGTTAGCTTTGCGGGTTATCTTCCCGATACGATCGGGCTATTCCTTGGCAGGGATACGCTTATTAACGTCAACCTGGCGCCGGGGACCCCGCAGCTGCAGGAAGTGGTCGTAACGGCCAACAAGAACACCAACAATGTGAGCAGGCCGTTGATGGGCGTACAGAAATTGTCCATCAGCGAGATCAAGGATGTGCCGGTCATTTTCGGTGAAAAGGATATCTTGAAAACGATTCAGATGCTACCCGGCGTTCAGTCCGGCGGAGACGGCAGCAGCGGCTTTTATGTGCGGGGCGGCGCCGTCGATCAGAATCTCATCCTGCTCGATGAAGCGACGGTCTATAATCCGTCACATCTGCTGGGGTTCTTTTCCACGTTCAACTCGGATGCCATCAAGGATGTGACCTTGTACAAAGGGGCGATCCCGGCGGAGTTCGGAGGGCGGCTGGCGTCCGTGCTCGACGTCCGGATGAATGACGGCAATATCAAGGACTATGTGGTCAGCGGGGGGATCGGGCTGATCTCGTCGCGGCTCAATGTGGAGGGGCCGATCGAAAAGGATAACGGGTCTTTTATTGTCAGCGCCCGGCGGACCTATGCCGATGTATTCCTGAAGCTGTCGCGTGACACCAACACCAACAGAAGCAGTCTTTACTTCTACGATATCAATGCCAAAGCAAACTACAAGCTGGGCGACAAGGACCGGATCTATCTGTCGGGTTATTTCGGGAAGGATGCGCTGGGGCTGGGGAATACTTTTGGGCTGGTCTACGGCAATTCCACGGCCACGTTCCGTTGGAACCATATCTTCAACAGCCGGCTTTTCTCCAATACATCGCTGATCTATAGCAAGTACTATTATGACATTACGATCAATTCGTCCAATAACAATATCGGGATCACGTCCTACATCCAGGATTATCATTTCAAGGAGGACATGGAGTACTATGCCAATGCCGACAACAAGCTGAACTTTGGGATCGACGTGATAAATCATGCGACCTCACCCGGAGTGATCACCGCGTCAAAGACCTCAAGCTTCAATCCCCTGGCGGTACAAAGCCGGTATTCGCTGGAGAGCGCGGCATATATCAGCCATGACCTGTCCCTATCAGACCGGGTAAATATCAACTATGGATTAAGGGCCAACGTGTTCACGGTTTATGGGCCCGGCACCTTCTATACCTATGACAGTAGCGGAAATGCGATTGATTCGACCAGCTACGGATCGGGACAGGCCGTAAAAAGCTATTTCAACCTCGAACCGCGGTTCTCGCTCAGCTGGAAGCTGACGGCAGTGAGCTCCGTGAAAGTGGCGTATACCAGAACCACACAAAACCTTCATTTGCTTTCCAACTCTACGTCATCCAATCCCACAGATGTCTGGATCCCCAGCAGCAACAATGTCCGGCCCGAGCTTGCCGACCAGGTGTCGGCGGGTTATTTCCGGAATTTTAAGGATAACTGGTATGAGTTTTCGGTAGAAACCTACTACCGGGATATGCAAAACCAGATCGACTACAAGAATGGCGCCCAGCTGATTGCCAATGAGAATGTGGAGTCGCAGTTGATCTTCGGCAAGGGCCGGTCTTATGGTGTCGAGCTCTTTGGCAAGAAAAAGGTAGGCCGGCTGACGGGCTGGATCAGCTACACTTTGTCGCGGACGGAACGGAGATTCGAGGGTGTCAATAATTACGACTGGTATCCGGCGAACCAGGACAGGACGCATAACCTGGCGGTGGTGGGGATCTACCGGCTCAACCCAAAGTGGACGTTGTCGGGGGATTTCGTTTACTATACCGGGAATGCCGTTACGTGGCCCAGCGGGAAATATGAAGTCAACGGACAAATTGTCTTTCTTTATACAGAACGCAACAGTTACCGGATGCCGCCGTACAACCGGCTGGACCTCAGTGCAACTTTGCAGGGAAAGAAGACGAAGAAGTTCGAAAGCAGCTGGAACTTCTCGATCTATAATGCTTATGGCCGGGAGAATCCCTATAGCATCGGTTTCCAGCAGGATCCGGGTGATCCGGACAAGACACAGGCGGTGCAGTATGCGTTGTTCCGCTGGGTGCCCTCCGTTACCTATAACTTTAAATTCTGATCCAAATGAAAAGTGTGTATCTGAGTGTTGTTAGCGTGCTGCTGCTGTTGTCCTGCAAAAAGATCGTGACGCTGAAGCTTAACAATGTTCCGGCGGCGATCGTGATACAGGGAAATGTTACGAACAATGCGGGGCCTTATTTCGTGACCATCAGTCAGCCGGTCGACTTCTATGTCGACAATAGTTTTCCGCCGGTCTCCGGCGCGTCCGTGTTGATCAGCAACAGTGAAGGCCAGACCGACAGCCTCACCGAAGTCTCTCCAGGCAACTACGCGACGAGTTTTATTCAGGGCGCTCCGGGGGACACCTACCGGCTGTCCGTTACGGTTCAGGGCGTGAATTATACCGCCAGTTCCACGATGCCGTCGACGGTCAACCTGGATTCGATCACGTTTGAGGAAAATAAAGGCTTTGGGCGGACGCGGATCAGTGCGGTAGCGAATTTCCAGGATCCGGCGGGTGAGCGAAACTACTACCAGTTTGTCGAATATCTCGATGGTGTGCAGCTGACGAAAGATCTGTTCGTCTTCGACGACCGGTTGTCGGATGGCCGGTATATCAACTATACGCTCTACAATGACACCAGCTATCTTCAGCCGGGGGATGCAGTTCGCGTAGACCTGTATTGCATCGATTCCGCCGTATACAACTATTTCTTCCAGCTGTTGCAGTCCGACGGGGCAGGCTCCTTTAATACTTCGGCATCGCCCGCCAACCCAACTTCCAATCTCAGCAATGGTGCCTTCGGTTATTTCAGCGCGCATACGGTCAGCTCGCAAAGCGAGTTTATCCCTTAGAGAGGCGGCGTTTTGCTATAGATGATCTTGCCACGGTGAATGGTATACGCCACTTTATCGAGGGCCTGGATATCGGCTGCCGGGTCGCCTGCCAACAGTACGATATCGGCGTCCAAACCAACGGCAATGCGCCCGGTGTGCCGGCTTTGGCCAAAACGTCGGGAGGGGGTTGTCGTCAGCATGGCGAGAATTTCGCTGAAGTTGAGGCCGGCCCCGGCCAGCATCACATATTCATCGGTGGTAGCATAATCGGTTAGGTAGCCGACGTCGGTGCCGAAAAGAACGGTGCCGCCGGCCTTTTCAAAATCGTGCAATTGCTGCTGGGCGGTCAATACCAGCGGATGGTGGGCCCAGTCGGTGGCGCCGCCTTTCTTCAGCTCATCTTTCCAAAGTTTGAGCGTAGGGATCAGCGCCACGTGAGCTGCGATCATTTGCCCGATGGTATCGGCGCTCCAGAGCCGGCCATCGTCGGGGGAGGTATGGGCAAGAATGTCCACGCCGTTATTCACAGCGATCATTACTCCTTTGGTATCGGTGGGATGGGCGAAAACGGGTTTGCCGAGGCGGTGCGCAGTCTCTGTGATCTGGCGAACGATATCTTCCGGCATATAGACGACCTTATTTCCGATGGGTGAACCGGTCCAGATCTTGATGGCATCGGCCCCCGAGTCGATCTGCTCATGGACATGCGCAACGGCCTGCTGTGCATCGATGGCCTCAGGCAGCTTAAGCGGGGCGATATAGAAGGGGCTTCCGTTGGGCGGTACCAGGGGAACACCAGTCGTGTAGATAACAGGTCCGTTGACATCTCCTCTCTTTATCCGGTTGCGGATGCGCAGGACGTTCCCGATGGTGAATTCTGCGAGATCGAAGACGTGGACGAAACCATGGCTGGTGACCATCTGTTCCATCTGCCGGTTAAACTGGATGGCCGGCATGAGGTCGGCGTCCTGCCATTTGGGCTCGATAAAATGCACGTGGCAATTCCAGAAGCCGGCGGTAAGCGTCAGGTCCTTGCAGTCGATAACAGCCCAGGTAGAAGGCACTTTGATCTCGTCCTTTGACCCGACGGCGGTGATCCTTCCGTTACGAATCAGGACGGTGCCGTTTTCGATTGGAGCTGCGGTCGGAGAGGTATAGATTCGGGCGCCCACCAACGCAAGGTTGGAGTGGGTACTCATGCGCTGACCATATCCGCGGCTAAAAATCAGGAGTGCAAACAGCCACAGGGTAATTTTAAAGCTTAAGGGCCTCATAGCCCTAAATTTAGGCAAATTCGATACATTTGTCCCGATGAATCCGCAGGCAGACGTAAAAAAGATCGAAAAAATTTCCAAAGCACTCGGCGATCCCTACCGCATCCAGATGATGGAGGCGATCCGGAGGGAGGAGGGGTGGATGCCCTGCTCGGTCCTGATCGAGATGTTCGATTTGGCTCAATCCACCGTCTCACATCACCTGAAGCAGCTGGTCGATGCAGAACTGCTGATCACGGAAAAGGATGGTCGAAGCTCGTTGTATAAGATCAATAAGGAAGTTGTGAATGAATATGTGGGGTATCTGAACCGGATGGGAGGATCCTAAACTATCGTTATGCTGACTGCATTGTTTCGCGTTTCCGGAAGTATCGTTGGTGCGATGTTGTCCCTTACTCTGCTGGCGCAGGGGAGGGGGACCGCCGCCGATCCGTATGTGCTGAGTCCTTCGGCGTCTACGGTCGTCTGGGGCTATTATTGGTCGGAGGCCAAGCCCGTTCTCCATGTCAGGTCGGGAGATTATGTCCGGGTGCGCACGGTGCTGACTTCCAATCCCGAGCGGCTGGAGGGGGCGGGTGTTCCAGCCGCTGAGGTTGAGCAGGAATTGCGGGATGTGCAGGCGGTCAAGGACCGGGGGCCGGGCGGGCATGTATTGACGGGACCTGTCTATGTCGATGGGGCTGACTCGGGGGATGTTCTGGAGATCCGGTTCGACTCGATCAACCTGGCGATCCCATATGGATATAACGGTATCGGACAGGCTGGGTTCCTTTCGGATGAGATCTTCAGCCGAAGGATGCGGATCATCCCGCTTGACCGGGGAAAAATGATCGGGCACTTCAATGACAGTATCGATATTCCGCTGCACCCCTTCTTTGGCAGCGTCGGGGTAGCGCCGCCGGCGGCCGCGGGCAGGTGGAACAGCGCACCGCCATGGATACACGGGGGAAATCTGGATAACAAGGAACTGGTGGCGGGCACCACGTTGTATCTGCCGGTATGGGTTAAGGGCGCACTGCTTGAGATCGGCGACGGCCATGCTGCACAGGGTAATGGAGAGGTGGATATTACGGCGATCGAGACCTCACTGATCGGAAAACTGCATCTCATCGTGCATAAGGGTCAGCACCTTTCCTGGCCGTGGGCGGAGTCGGCGACGCATATCATTACGATGGGGGATGACCGTGACCTCAATGCGGCTACCCATATTGCGGTGCGGCAAATGATCCGATACCTGATGGAAGAAAAAAAGCTCTCACAGGAAGACGCCTACATGCTGTGCAGCGTTGCGGCGGATGTGGATATCACGGAGCTGGTGGATGGGAATGTCGGGGTTCATGTATTGCTGCCGAAGGCCGTCTTTATGAAGAAATAACGCATGTCTGTCAAATCCGGATATCTTTCCAATCTTACTCCTTTGCGGGGCCTCGCGGCGATCCTGGTGGCCGTGTTTCATTTCGAGATGGCCATTGGCCGGTTCGTTCCCGCCGGAACGACGATGTTCTTCGAGAAGTCCTACCTGATGGTTGACCTCTTTTTTGTGCTCAGCGGATTCATTATGCTGCATGTGTATGGCCGGGTTTTTGACCGGGTCCTTCAGTGGGGACAGGTGCGGCATTTCCTGGTGGCGAGATTTGCGCGGACCTATCCGCTGCATTTGTTCTCGCTACTTTTGCTGGTGGTCATCGTCCGGTATCTGACCAATTGGGGGAACCCGCCGATCGTACTGGAGCAGCCACGGGAGATCCTGCCGAATGTGTTCCTCCTGCAGGCGTTCGGGGTCTGTCATATCTACAACTGGAACATTCCTTCCTGGAGTATTAGCGCCGAGTGGGGCGCCTATCTGCTTTTCCCGTTTCTGGCGGTATGGATCAGCCGGCAGCGAAAGCTGGCGCCGGTCCTGCTGGCAATCGGCGTAGTGGTGGCGTGGTGCTGCATTGAATATGTGTTGCCTCGCAAGAACCCGCTGAACCCGGCGATACCAGTCCCACACAATCTCAATACGACTTTCGACTATGGTTGGCTGCGCGGCGTGGCGGGGTTCAGCTCCGGAATGATCATGTATCAGCTGTACCGGATGTCGGGCGTCGATCGGGTAATGGGGCGCGACGCGGCGTCGGTGCTGATCCTGCTGCTGCTGGTAGCAGGACTCCATTTCGCCATCAACGATGCGTTGGTGGTCGTGTTGTTCGCTGCACTGGTGTTGAATTTCGCGCTGAATAACGGTGTATTGCACCGGGTTTGTAACAACCGGGTGCTGCAATATCTTGGGGATATTTCGTATTCAATCTACCTCATGCAGATCTTCCTGCAGGAACCTTTTGAGCATGGGGTCCGGCTGCCGGGAGTTACCGGCAATGCGCGGGGGAAGTTCAATATTGACTTCTGGCCGGGACTGGGGTATTGCCTGGTTTACCTGGCACTGCTGGTGGGGATAGCGACGGTGACGTACTATGTTGTCGAGCGGCCCTGCCGGAAATGGATCAATGCGCGAAACCCGGTACCTTTGAGGTAATATGCCACACGAATCTATTTCGGTCAAAGACATTTTCAAGATTGGGATTGGGCCTTCCAGTTCGCATACGCTGGGCCCCTGGCGCGCGGCCCAACGATTCACTGATTCCATCCGGGCACGAAACGGGCTTGCCGGCCTTCGGCATGTCAGCGCGCTGCTGTACGGTTCGCTGGCCAAGACCGGCAAGGGGCACGGGACGGATATCGCGATCCAGCTTGGTCTGGCCGGGGAGGACCCCGTCACGTTCGATACCGGGCTGATCGATTCCACCATCCAAACGATCCGACTGACGCAGAAACTGACCATTCGCGGGGAGCAGGCCGTTCCCTTCGATCCGGACACGGATATCAGCTTTTTATATTCAGAAACGTTGCCTTATCATCCGAATGCCATGACCTT
>DATMLR010000010.1:0-4972 GCA_035570015.1 Puia sp. | reverse complement strand
GATGCCGACCTGCCCAACCGCTGGGAAGCCCGGCTGATCAATAACTACTTTATCGGTAAATGCATCTGGCTGATGTTCTATCCACTCTTCCAGATCTTTCGCATTAACCGCCTCCGCGAGATCAAGCCTTTTGACGGCTGGGTGGCGCTGAATTGGGCACTTGAAGCTATCTTCGTCGCCGCTATTTGGTATTTCCTCGGCCCTAAAGCAATCGTTTATTTACTTGCCAGCTTCTTCTTTTCTGTCGGTCTCCATCCGCTGGGCGCCCGGTGGATCCAGGAACACTACCTGACCGACGATGAACATCAGGAAACGCATAGCTATTATGGCTGGCTGAACCTGCTCGCCTTCAATGTTGGCCATCATAACGAACACCACGATTTTCCCTCCATTCCCTGGAACAAGCTGCCCCGGATCCGCAAGACTGCCCCGGAATATTACAATACGCTCTATTATCACACCTCCTGGATTGCCCTCTTCTTCCGGTTTCTTTTCGATAAGGAGATCAGTCTGTATCACCGCATCCTGCGGAAAGAACGTGGCAAGGTAGCGCTCACCGATCAATCCACGCCCGACCGGGACCTTCTCGCCGCCAAGCCGACGGCAATGGCCCCACAATAATAAAAATCATCCGCCATGCGCAGCACTGCCCGCCGAACCGTCCTCGGCCTTCTGACCATCATGATCGTCCTCACATCTTTTAGACCGAAAACCCAAAAAGTAATATTTTTTGGCGACTCCATAACCGAACAGGGCGCTAAACCCGGCGGGTTTATCCTAAAAATGAAGGATGCTCTTGAAAAGAAGAACATCGCGGGGTATGACCTCATCGGCGCCGGAATCGGCGGCAATAAGGTATATGATCTTTATCTTCGGATGGACGATGACGTCCTGGCCCAAAGTCCCGACATCGTCTTTATCTGGGTAGGCGTAAACGACGTCTGGCACAAGACTATGTATGGCACCGGCACGGATCGCGACAAATTCGAGAAATTCTACACCGCCATCATCAACAAGTTCCTCGACAGAAATGTCCATCTGTTCCTCGTCACCCCCGCCGTCATCGGCGAAAAGACCGACTACACCAACCAGCAGGACGGCGACATGAATGCGTACTCGCAGGTCGTTCGCAACCTGGCACAAAAGTTCCATACCGGCCTCGTGGACCTGCGCGAGATCTTCCATACTTATGAACTGAAGAGCAACCCCGGCAATAAAGAATCCGGCATCCTGACGGTTGACCGGGTCCACCTGAATGACGCCGGCAACCAACTCGTGGCGGATAGCATGCTCGACGCGCTGCTGGCCAAATAAAATTGGCTAAATAAAAGTGGCCGGTTATGCCGGCCACCTCCATCGGAACGACTGCTCTATACAGTCAACACACTGTTCCATCCTGTAACCCCATCCGGTTCCCTTAACCGGTTCTCAATGTCCTCCATCCAAACCTTGTCATCGATGAAGAACTTGTAATAGTACTTGCCTTTTGGCAACATAGGAATCGAGATCTTCCAACCTTCGTCCTCGGCCGGCTGTAACTTCAACTCGTCCGGGGACCAATGATTGAAAGAACCTGCAAGACAAATGTGGGCTGCGGATGTGGAATTCAGATGATGGACGTAGAACTCGATCGTCTTCTTCCGCCGGTTGATATACGGCGACTCGTGAAATTTCATAGCAACCCCCTTTTTTAAGATTTTAAAATCAGCCTTCTTCAGGGCGGGATCTATTAATTGGATAATCACATGCCATTGGGCGCAATTAACAGGATGTCTTCAAGTAGCAAGCATCGCACTTCTGACAAACATCACACTTCGACCAGGCGTCGGGCCTCCGATGAACCAAGCGGTTTGGGGCGGGTCCACAAAATTTACAATTTTTTTCGGGATATTGCAATAAAGACAGAGAAATTTTTGCTAAATCGGTTTATTTTAGAAACTGTTTAATTTCTTTTTAATGGCACATTCCATGCCCGATCGTTTGGAATGGATAAATTTAACGTTCATCCGCGAAAATATACTATGGCAGAAACCCAGATATTATTGGTCGAAGACGAAAAGAAGATCGCCGAATCCCTTCGAAAAGGTTTGTCCGAGCACCATTATGAAGTGGACGTGGCCTACGACGGAGTCATCGGCCGTAAATTGTTCGAATCGAAGAAATACGATCTGGCCATCCTGGATATCAACCTCCCGCTCATGAATGGCTACGAGTTGGCCCGCCATATCCGCCGGTCGAACGAAGAGATCCTCGTTATCATGCTAACCGCCATGAATGCCACGGAGGATAAGATCGAAGGATTCGAAGCCGGAGCAGACGACTATATCGTAAAACCATTTGATTTTCAGGAGCTACTGGTCCGAATCAGGGCCCTCCTGAAACGACTCCATCACCAACCGGCCGTCGGGGCCAACATCCTCAAGGTCGGCGATCTCGTCATGAATCTGGATAGTAAGGAAGTCAGCCGTGAAGGCCGGAATATCCCCCTGACGGCAAAAGAGTTCCAGCTCCTCGAATATTTCATCCGCAACAAGAACAAGGTCGTATCCCGGGTCGATATCGCCCTCAACGTCTGGGATATAGATTTCGATACAAAAACGAATGTTATCGATGTTTACGTAAATTTCCTCCGGAAAAAGATCGAAAAGGACTTTTCCTCCAAGCTCATCTATACCCAGGTAGGGATGGGCTATGTGTTGAAGGAAAACCCTTAATTTACCAGTGAATTGAAGATTCGCTACAAAATAATGCTGCTGTTCACGCTCCTGGTGACCGGGATCATCTCCTTGCTTACCGGATCGATCTATTACTCCGCCAAGGCGGAACGAATTGCGGCATTTGACCGCCGGCTCAAAGGCCGGGCCGACTATAATACCCGGCTTTTCACGATGGTGGGCGACAGCACCTATTACTATATGCGGCGCAATGACTCCATGTCCGCGACAGGCATCGTGGGCTCCCGTAGCATTGGCATCTACACTGAAGAAGGCAAGCCTATATACCTCTTTGAAATGCCCGGAACCAAACCTATCGCTGTCTCCGATACCCTCTTGCAAGAAGTCAGGGAGAAAGGCGAGGTGGATTTCACTATGGATAACCGCGATGCCATCGCCGTCCACCGGGTCACGCCCAGACAGAACATTATCTTCGTCGTCGTCGGCCATGATGACGACGGTCTCGAAAGGCTGGAAACGCTCAAGAAGATCCTGCTGATCGGCCTCGTCACGAGCGTCTTCCTTACTGCCCTCGTAAGCTTTCTCTTCGCCCGTCAGCTCCTCCGGCCCATCGCCCTCATCATAAGAGAGGTCAACGAGATATCCTCCTTTGACCTTTCCCGTCGGATCCGGGCCGGCTCGGGCCAGGACGAAATGAATCAGCTCGCGGGTACCTTCAACGATCTGCTTGCCCGGTTGCAGGAGTCCTTTGCCATCCAGCGGCGTTTCATCTCCAATGCCTCCCATGAACTTTCCACTCCCCTCACCTCCGTCTCCAGCCAGGTTGAAGTCGTGCTCCAGAACGAACGGTCCGCCGAAGAATACAAACAGGTACTCTCCTCCGTCCGCGAGGACGTCCAGCAGATGCGCCAATTGACCAAGAGCCTCCTCGAGATCGCCAAGACCGGCTCCCAGGGCGGAATCGAGCTCAATGAGGTCCGCATCGACGAAGTCCTTCTGAAAGTCGTTGGCGACGTCAAAAAGCTAAGTGTTAATTACAACGTCGAGCTCGACTTTGGTGAGTTCCCGGAAGATGAAAAGGATTTTGTCGTGTTTGGCAATATCGATCTACTGTACATTGCCGTGAAGAATATAGTCGAAAACGGCTGCAAATACTCTTCGGATTCGACCTCTTTGGTAGATCTCAGCTTCCGCCACCACAAGATCTTTATCCGGGTGATCAACCGGGGAAATGTCATCCCCGAAGACGAGCTGCCGCAGATCTTTCAGCCTTTCTACCGGGGAAGCGGTACCGGCACCTCACGCGGTTTCGGCCTGGGTCTGTCGCTAGCCCAGCGGATCATCAGCCTCCACAAGGGCAGCATCCTCGTTCAATCCGACCCCGGGAACGGTACCTGCTTTACGATTGAGCTCCCTGCCATCAAGATATTCAACTAATGCTGATTGCCGCGCTGATACCCGTTCTCTTTATTTTTTGGGCGCTCGTTATCCGCCGGATGAAGGGGTATCTCGCCAGCTTGCTGGCCATCGCTATCGCCGGGATCATCGCCGTCCTTTTCTACCACATGCCTCTACCCCTGGCGCTCCTTTCAACCGTAAACGGGGCGATCTATGGCCTTTTCCCCATTTGCTGGATCGTCCTACCGGCAGTCTTTCTGTTCAATATCACCGTCCGCAGCGGCCAGTTTACGATTATCCGGCAATTCCTTGCGTCCATTACGGCAGATCGCAGGATCCAGGCCCTCCTGATCGCCTTTTCCTTCGGCTCTTTTCTGGAAGGCACGGCCGGCTTCGGCGCACCCGTTGCCATTACCGCCGCTATGCTCACCGGACTGGGATTCGATCCGCTCTACGCAGCGGGGATCTGCCTCATCGCCAACACTGCGCCCGTAGCTTTCGGCTCCATCGGCATCCCGATCGCCGTGATCTCCCAGGTGACAGGCCTTCCGGAACAGGCCATCTCCGAACTCGTGGGCAGGACCCTGCCCTTTTTATCAGCCATTCTGCCCTTTTACATTGTGACGCTGATGACGGGGTACAAAATGGCAAAAGAAATCCTACCTGCCGCCCTCACATCGGGTCTTTCATTCGCCCTCATCCAGGCCATTACCGCTAATTTCCTCGGCCCAACCCTGCCGGATATCCTGGCCGGCATCGGTTCGATCATCGGTCTGTTGGTCCTGCTTCGCTTCTGGCGCCCCCGTGCGGTCTGGCGTTTTCCTCACGAGCCGCCCGAACCGGCAACAACCGGCCCTGCTTACAACGCCAGGCAATTGACGTGGGCCTTTTCCCCTTTT
>DATMLR010000009.1:0-2398 GCA_035570015.1 Puia sp. | reverse complement strand
ATACACATAGAAAACGACCGGGTACTTTTTGGTACTGTCAAATGGAACAGGCTTCACCATCCAGCCATCCATATCGACCCCATCCCGTGTCTTCACGTTGAAGAACTCTACCTTCCTTGGCGGCAGCTCAAGACCCGCATTCCCATCCGTCGACTGCGCCAGTGTTTTGTGCTCCGGAAGACTGACCCAATCCTGTTTTTCAGGCATATTGGCATTGCTGTAAGTGTGCAGCGCAAAGCGCCCGGTGGGAGAGATATCGTATTCATGCGTGCCGGTTTCTGCCGCCGGCGTCATCTTTTCCAGCTTGCCCTTTCCATCCAGCCTGACCCGGTACAGATAAAGCTGGGTCGCATTTTCCGGCGACGCCATGAAGTACACATAGCCATTCTTCTCATCCACCAGCTTGATCCGCTCGATATCATAGTTGCCCTTTGTGATCAGAGTCTCCTGCTTCCCATCCCGGCTGACCACATAGATATGACGCCAGCCGTCCTTTTCTGAAACCCAAAGGAATGCCGCCCCTTCCTTTTCCCAGTCCCAGCCGGCAATCACCCCATCCTGCCAGAACCCTTTGCACTCGATATACGCGCTATCCGTCTCCTCATAGATCGGTGTCGTTACCCCCGTTGCGATATCGCTTACCAGGAGCTTGCTCTCATTTTGCTTGCGGTTCAATTGCTGCAGGATCAACTGGCTCGAATTGGCTGCCCACTCCATCCGCGGAAGATAGGTGTTCAGCGGATCACCGGGAATGTCCATCCAGCGATTGGTTCCGGACGGCAGATCGATCACCCCGATCTTATAAGGTGAAGGTGCCTCGCCCGCCACGGGGTATTCCACAGGGACCACGAAGGGATAAGTCGAATCCGTCGTATTCAGCATCAGGTAATCCTTTACCTGGTTGGCGTCGATCTGCCAGTAGGCGATATGCTGACCATCCGGGCTCCAGCGGAACCCATCCCGGTCTTCCAGCTCCTCTTCGTATACCCAGTCGAAGGTGCCATTGATCAGTTTCCGGGTGCCGTTCGTGCTGGTCAAACACCTCGCCTCCCCCGTCGCCGGATTCTCCACATAGATATTATGCTCGCTGACATAGGCGACCCGAGTGCCATCGGGGGAGAACTTGGCAAATTGCAACGAAGCCGCGGGCCTGTCCTTTCCAACCTGATTAAGCTGCCAGGACGCTAAATCCAGCACCCAGTAATCACCCCGCGTGTCATATCGCCAGACCCGCTGAGCATTAGTATAGATCAGCACTTTTTTCCCATCATCCGACAACGCAAAATTCCGGATCGTTAACGCCCGCGCTCTTCCCGCCGGCCTGAGCCGCTCTTCTGCCACTACCGTCGTCTCCCGGTCATCGGGGAGGCTGACCTGAACGATATTCCCTCCTTTGGCCTCATAATATGAATTTCCGTCCTTAGACCATTTCAGCTGGGTCGAACCTGGCTGCGCGTGCAGCCGGCCGCCAACCGCGATCACCAATCCGACTACGATAAAGGATATCCGGGCGTTTTGCAACAATGCCATAGCTAATTTTTTTAGAGGCCGAAAAATAGCAAAAAAACCCGGCATCCTTGCCGGGTTTCGTTCAACAAATTTCTGCGATTCTGCCATTAGCGATGTCCCCAATGTCCGGCATACCAGCGGTGACCTCTTCCGCCATGATACCAATGACCCGGATACCAGATCCAGCCGGGATGCGGGGGCTCAGCCCAATAACCGCCGACAGCGACATAGGCGCCGCCACGCCACGCCCATTCCTCGTCGATCCAGACATGACGCGGGCTCGGAGCAACCGGTCTTACGACGGGATGCCAAACGGGGCGTACTGAAACATAGACCTGCGCGGAAACGGTGTTGGTGAAGGAACCTGCGCCGATCACCAGCGCAAGCAGAAAGGCCAGTTTTAAAACTTTCTTCTTCATATGTTGGTTTTTAAGTTCACGGATTGGACAATCCATTCCATCTAAAGTTAAATGCTTTCCACTATAAACCCACTATCTTAACTTTTTAGTATCCCCAGAAGTATCCCCACAAACAAAAGCCCCGCCACGAAACCGTAGCAGGGCTCTATTTTAATCCTATTTTAATCTTTCGACCGCCCGGCGGTCATGCCGGTTTAGGCATTCACCTTCTTGCCCTTCACCTTGGCAATCACCTCTTCAGCGATATTGTTCGGCGCCGGAGCATAATGCGAAAACTCCATCGTCGAAGTCGCACGGCCGGAACTCATGGACCGAAGCTCGGTCACATACCCGAACATCTCCTTCAGCGGGACCTTGGCCTTGATGACCTGCAGGTTATTCCGGGTGTCCATCCCTTCGAGGATGCCGCGGCGACGGTTGAGGTCACCGGTAACATCACCCATATACTGATCAGGCGTGAGCACTTCCAC
>DATMLR010000008.1:0-6922 GCA_035570015.1 Puia sp. | reverse complement strand
TGAATTTCCTCAAAATACGGCAACCCCCTTCCGAATCGTCATTCCTGGCTCCCTTGACCCCAATCGTCGCAACTATAGCGACATCATAAAAACCCTCTCGATCTTCCCGTCAACGCGCCCCGTCGAAGTCGTTCTGCTCGGCGATAGCGGCGCCGAAGCTGCCGCCGGGATCATCGCCGAATTCCAACCCCTCCTTTCCGACCGGATCAGCTTACGCACATTCAAAGGGTATATTCCGGAATCAACGTATGAACAGGAGTTGGCCCACGCCCACCTGATCTGGAGCCCATTGAACATCCACAAAAAAAGCAGCCGCAACAGCCCCGAAATCTATGGCCTCACGACCGCCAGCGGTCTCACCGCAGACCTCCTGCTCAACAACGCTCCGGCCCTTGTCCCCGCAGATTTTATCGTTCCCGACGCCTTCCGGCCGGCTATCTATGCCTACCGGTCACCCGAAGAAGCATCCGCGCTTATCCGCCAATTCCTCGAAGATCCTGCAGCCTACGATGCTATCCGCGAAGCGATCCATCAGACATTCAGCTATTTTTCAAAAGAGAATTTCGCCGGGGCGTTCCGGCAGTTAATTGGGGAATAACGTTAATTTGGGAATAACCAGCCAAGGAATGGTGACCGCACCCCGCACACCCGGTACACCACAACCGCAAGCACGATATTGTAGCAGGCGCTGCTGATCAGGATCGCCAGCGCGCCCCCTGTGATCCCGCCGCCGGGGATCAGCCACCAGCTTGTCCCGGCCAGGAGAGCAACATAGACCAACAGGCAGCCCGCTGAATATTTTTCGCGGTCCTGCATCATCAGGATCGTATTGGAAGGCCCAAAGGCCGAGAACAGGAACTGTGCCAGACTGATATAGATCATCGCCGGGTAGCCGGCCGAAAATTCGGGCCCAAAAAGTCTCAACAACAACCGCCCCGCCCCCACAATGACCAGCAGTAGCGGGAGACTCAGCAGCGCCATCAGCTTGTTGCTCTCACTGAACAGCGACTGGGTATAGGGCCGGCCGCTGGCAGTATGCCGGGCAAACAGCTGCGGCAGCACCGCATGCATCAGGAAAAAAGGAAAGATGAGCAGGTCCGCGAACCGGTAGGCAATATTGAAAATGCCGATATCTTTTGTCGCCGGCAGATACACCGGCAGAATAAGCATCGTGATCTTCGTCGCCAGCAATGTCAACAAACTGATCAGGAAGAAATAGGAAGTCTTACCTGAAAGCCGCTGCCCGGGTCCACTTTCACTCCGGGGCGCTGTATAGATCTGTATTTTCCGAACGACCAGCAAGCAGGCGCCGACGCAGCAGACGCCAAGTACCACGCATGATAAGACAATCAGCACCCGCGCCGTAAAAGCTACCCCGGCAAAACGCAAAAGAACCACTCCAAGGATCAGGAGCGACGGCTTGACCAGCTTCTCCAGGACCTGGCTGAGCCGGATAAAGTTCAGGGCTTGCAGCACAAGCTGGTTCAGCCCGAGCGCGGCTGTCAGATAGACCGCGATCATCCCGAGCCGGAACAACGGCTGATGATTACTCAAGGTCCCCACTGGAACCCAATGCAACAGCAAAGCAAACGTCAACCCGACCACCACTGCGGCGCCGAGTATCCAGCGATTGGCGGCCAGTACCAGCCCAACCAACCGGCCACGCTGTTCACGCGTATACCGTGGCAATTGCGCCAGCACGAGGTCGTCCCTGCCGCCCAATACAACCACACTGAGGATACTCACCCAATTGAAAACATGCACATATAGTCCGTAGGAATCAGCATCGGAAGCCCGCACGAGGAGGAGGTTGCTGATAAATACAAGCACGATGGCCCCTCCCTGGATCAGGAAGGAATGCAGCGTCCCGAGCAGGATGCGGTCCCGGTCGGATTCGGTTAGCCCGGCGTCAAGCCTGGACCGGATAGCGCTCAATATTTTCCGTGAATATCTACCCAAAAGATATTCTGCTTGTTTTTCGTATATCCATAATAGTGGGAAAAATGCCGGAGCATCCGCTGCCGGGTAACGGCAAAGTCGGCCCATTCTCCACCCAACGCTTCTGCGAACGGGCCAGAGACCGATTTGGCTTCCGGCAACCCGTGCCGGGCCAGCCATCGCCGGTTGTTGCAGCGGGGCGTCGGCCATCCCATCCATCGTTCCAGCTTTGTCCTGATCCGGACGGGCCAGCGATGCAGCCGGTCATAATGCCCCGCATCCGCCAGTACGACCAGACTTTCCTGATCGACAAGCTTGAATTGCCGGTATCCCCTGGCGGCTAGCGCGTCAAGCACCCCGTACAACAACCTTTCGTCCCGGCCGATCTCTCCGATCGGCTGCCCCGTACCTTCACAGGAGATATAGGCGGGTCGGTTGTTGCAGCTACCCATGCCGCTCACCGCCTCCAGATCGTAGCCTTCGATATCGATCTTGCAATACCATGGCAGACCATATTCGGAAAACAGCGAGCAAAGACTTCGCCCCTTCACAGTTATTAGTCCTGACAACCTCCCCGATCTTTCCGCCATCAACCGGATCAGCGAGCTTTCTGTGTTGTCCTTGCCGATATACAACACAACTTTATCCCGGTCTTCTTCCATAACCGCCGCATTGACCACGGTAATCCTGCGTTCAGTGATCTCCCGCGCGAACCGACCCCGAATCTGATCGCAGAGGGAAGGGTTGGCTTCCACCGCCACGACAGAATGACCCAGCCCAAGATAATAAGCCGTATCGACGCCGTCATTGGCCCCTACGTCAAAGATCAGTTTACGGTCGGTCATTTTAGCGCCCGGATGATCGTCATGAACTCAGCTGCCTGAAGCGAAGCGCCGCCTACCAGGCCGCCGTCTACATCGGGGCAATGGAACAACTCACGGGCATTGCCCGCTTTGACACTGCCGCCATACAGGATCGGGATCTCATTGGCTGTCTCCTTGCCATATTTAACGGCCAGGACCGCCCGAATATGCTCATGCATTTCCTGGGCCTGGGCGGATGTTGCTGTTTTGCCGGTGCCGATGGCCCAGATGGGTTCGTACGCGACAACGATCTTCCGCAACTCGCGGTCGGCAAAATGAAAAAGCGATTCCCGCAGCTGCGTCTCTACAAAACCGTTTTGGGCCCCCACTTCCCGGATGGACAATGGCTCGCCGCAGCAGAAGATAGGCGTGATCCCGTTCTCGAGCAGGATATCCGTCTTGCGCGCGAGCGTATCGTTTCGTTCGCCGAAAAATTCCCTTCGCTCACTATGCCCGATCACGCAGTATTTGACGTCGATCGACCGGAGCATCTCCGCAGACACTTCCCCGGTGTAAGCCCCCGACTTTTTATCCGAACAGTTCTGGGCGGCGGCAAAATAGTTCTGCCGGGCTGAAGTCTTTTGATAGGCCATCACCAGGTAAGGAAAAGGGACCGCAAAGACCGCCCGCTGATGCGCTGAAAGCTCGATATTTTCGTTGAGGATCGTATCCAGCAATTCCTGACCTTGTTCATACGTCAGGTTCATCTTCCAGTTTGCGGCGGCGATTTGTTGTCTCATGAATCGTTGATTAATGTTTGATTTGGTCAAAAATATGTTTTAAAACCTTCATTTCATCTTCACTCAACTTCTTGCCTTTCATTTTCTTCCAATTGTCAATATCCCGCAATGCCTTGTCCCACTCATACCGGGCAAGTCCATTCTGCCCCCAGCTGAAGTCGGGGACATAACCGGGCGGCATCCCCTCGCCAAAAATATTGCAGGAAATTCCGACCATGGTGCCCGTGTTAAAAGAGGTATTGATTGCGGAACGGGAATAATCACCCATCAACAGCCCGCATTTCAAACCCGCCGGAAGATAACCGCCGGAAGAAGGATGATAGACCTGGACCGTGCCGGCATTGTTCTTAACGTTGGAGGCTGAAGTACCGGCTCCCAGGTTGCACCATTCGCCGATTACCGCGTCCCCGAGATAGCCGTCATGCCCTTTGTTCGAATAGCCCAGGAAAACGACGTTCTTGATCTCACCCCCGGCCGTACAGTAAGGCCCGAGCGTAGTAGCGCCATAGATCTTTGCACCCATCTTTACCACAGCTCCTTCACAGGCGGCAAAAGGTCCGCGGATCAGGGCGCCTTCCATGATCTCGGCATCGCGCCCGATATAGATCGGCCCGGTGGATGCATTTAAGACACAATGGGAAAGCCGCGCGCCTTCTTCGACAAAAATATGTTCCGCCGCTAAAGCCTCCACCGAGTGGGGGATCGGCGCACTTCGCCTTCCTGCCGTCACCAGGTTGAAGTCTTCCAGCAACGCTTCTCCGTTGTGTTGGAACAGATGCCAGGGGTAACGGATGAGCCGGCCGTGAACGATCAGCCGGTCGATAGAGGCCTGGGTAAGCGGCCCACGGCCCGTCTCTTCACGGATCAACGCTGCCAGCGCCCGTGTAGGCAGGAGGTTGGCCGCCAGCGCCGGTCCGGATGACAGCGGCCCGACCGAAAATGTACCTGCCCCCAGCAGGCGTTCCCATTTCTCACGAAACGTCAGGATGCCCATCCGCAGATCGAGCACCGACCGGACAGCAGTGAACGGCAGCAGATCACCCGTACAGGAAGTATCTTCGAATAACAGCATGATGGTCAAAACTAAAACTTTCCCTCTTTCCCGCCGCGTCCGAAAAAAAATCCCCTCCAAACCGGAGGGGAAATAAATTGTGTGATGTCGACAGGAAAGACAAAAAATTCCCGACTACTTATTTGGTCTTCTTCTCGTAGCGCTTCTTGAACTTGTCGATCCGGCCGGCCGTATCCACCAGTACATTCTTGCCGGTGAAGAAAGGATGGGAAGTATTCGAAATTTCCAATTTGATCAGGGGATATTCGTTGCCGTCTTCATACTTGATCGTCTCGCGGGACTGAGCAGTTGATTTGCTCAGGAAAGTAACCCCATTGCTCATATCCTTGAAAACAACAAACCGGTAACTTTTGGGATGGAGATCTTTTTTCATAATCTGTTCTGTTTGAAGGTCGTACGGATTTAGCCGTACTATTCTTTTTGACTTTGAGCTGGCAAAAGTAGGGATTTTAATCGTTCCCGGCAAATAAAATTGGCTTCAAAATCCACCACCCGGGCCTAACTCCGCATATTCACATACTGCAGCGCGATGCCCAGATTGGCGCCACCGCATAGTTTGATTACCGCCTGCAAGTCATCGATTTTCTTCGCCGTGACCCGGATCAGGTCATCCATGATCTGCGACTGGACCTTTAGCCCCGAATCCTTGATCAGCTTGGTGACCTTCTTGGCGTCTTCCTGTTTAAGGCCATTTCGCACCGGCACCTCCTGCCGGACAACTTTCCCGCTCTGATGAGGCTCCTTCCCAAGGTCAAAGGCCAGCGGGTCAAGTCCCTGCTTCATCGACCGGCTGATCAGCACGTCTACGATCTGCTTCAACTTCATATCGCTCTCCGCTTCCAGGTCGATCTTCATGTCCTTTTTGTTCAAGTCGATCTTAACCGGTGAATCTTTGAAGTCAAATCGGTTCGTGATCTCTTTTTTGGTGACGTTGACGGCATTGTCAAGGATTTGCTGGTCTACCTTGCTGACGATATCAAAAGATGGCATAGCGTGGAGTTGTCCTCCAAAAATAGGCCATTCTTATCAATTCCCGTTCCCCCCGCTCTTCACCCGGCTTTGTTCCTCTCCCGCCCCGCCATTCCGGCGCCCGTTATTCGACATCCCTTTAAGCGGCTTGCCGAAATTCCAGGTAAAGGTCATCGCCACCATTCGGCTATCCCTCCGGTTATGGAAAGTTGCGTCGGTTTCCTGGAAGTTGATATAGCCATGAACCTGATTCGTATACAGGAAGTCCCGGACCGAAAGCTTCAGATTACCCTTGTCCTTCAGGATCTTTTTGGCCACCGCAACCGTTCCCTGACCCAGCGGGTCCACGATTACTTGTCCTTCCACGCCTTTTGTCCGGTAGAACCCCGAAAGCTCGCCTGACCAGCCATGCTGGAAACTGAATTGGTTGTTGAGGTTCAGCAGCAGCGTCGTAGCGCTTACATCGATGTTCTGGCCGTATAGCATGCCCGTAAACTTGTTGTAGTTGACGTTGGTGTATAGGATTGCCGTCCACCATTTGGTTAGCGGTCTCATCGCGCTGACCGCGATCCCGGCGTTCTGGCGGCTGCCGATATTACCATTACGGACGATGGTGGCCTGGCCGGACTGCTGGAAGGTCTCCGTAAAGAAATTGACCGTATGGCTATAATTCAGCGTCGTCGTCAGCCAGTGGTTGTATGTATGCGAAAGCTCCACATTATCCGTATACTGGGGCTGGAGATAAGGGTTCCCGGCCTGGTAGGTGTATTGGTCAAGGAAGAACAGGAACGGATTCAGGTCCTGATAGGCCGGCCGGTCGATGCGTCGGCCATAGTTCAGCGTGAACGTATTCTTCTGGTTGGCGTCATAAGTCAGGTACAGGGTTGGGAAAAGGTTGATATAGCTCCGGGAAAAGGAAGAGTCGTTGTTGATCACCGTTAGCCCATTGCCTAACTGATGCCCATAGTAGTTGGTATTCTCTGCCCGCATTCCGGCCTGGACAGTCCATTTCTTCCCATATTGTTTGGTCATCGTGATATATGCGGCATTGACGTTCTCCCGGTAAATGAACGCATTCGTTTTTGTTGTGTCAACATTCGACTTGCCGCCTACGACGTCGTAATAGTCGGCGGTATTGTTGGTATTGACATAGCTGAGTTTGATACCCGTCTCCAGCTTATACCCCTTGGCCAGCGGCCGCGTATAGTCGCTTTTGAACGTATAGATATTGATCGTACTGGGCAGATAGCCGGTCAAAATGGACTGATCAAGCAAGGCATTATCCGGTGTGAACGTCTGGTTATTGAAATACTGATTGCTGACCGAAGAATAACGGACAT
>DATMLR010000007.1:0-3205 GCA_035570015.1 Puia sp. | reverse complement strand
CGCAGCGCGTGATGTTTGTTGTCCGTGGCCAGGATAACGAACCGGTACATCCTCGCGCCGGGCGGCGGCAATGCAGTGGTGGCGATGGGCGCGGGTGCGGCAGCCACAGGCGCCGCCGGAGCCGTCTTTATCGGCGCCGATCCCACCGAATCTTTAACGACTGCCTTCGAGGTCGTATCCGCGGTCTTCGCTATCGTATCCGCCGCCACTGGGGGATTCGCCTTCGTCGTATCCGGAAGGACCACCGCCTGCTTCTCCGCCGGCTCCGCGAAACTGTTTCGCTTGTATAAATAATATCCCGCCCATCCGATTATCCCCAGCCCGATAACGATCAGCACCAGCAATACCCCCTGCTTGGTCGAATTGCCCTTTGCCTCCCGCTCCCGCCCTGGCTCATCGAAACCGGCGGCCCGCCTTTCCGGACTGTGGTCCTCGAGCCGGGCAACCATATAATCGCCGGGAGTGAATTCAAGTCCCCCTTCTTTAACTTTGATCAATGTCCCGATTCCTTCGAGATAAAATGGTTTCCCGATATTCAACAGCTGACGACCCGTTGTCAAATAGAAGTCCAGGTCGGCTGCTGCCAGCGATTTCATTTTGCCCGTATGCTCTTTGATAAAATTGACCAGGCTGTCATCCGCTACCGGGATCGCAGCATTCCGGAATCGAATGCCGGTGGCGGCTATTTGCCCGACGCGGTCCGACTCCTGCGGAATGATGACGTCGGCATCCAGCGTGAAACTCCCAATCCCAGTCAGGTCCAGTTTCCTGTTCTGATACAGATATTGCGACAATAATTGTGGTAATTTCAAACCATCGGATTTTATTCCCGCTAAAGATAACGAACTTTGCAGAGATAACGTTGATCCATGCTCACACAACGGGAAAAGGATTTCATCAGGTACTGGGAAGCCAACCGCCTTCGCCGAAAGAAAGTTGTTCGCCAGTTTCTCGTCGGCATACCGATTGGGTTATTGTTCGTTATACCGATCGTCATCAATTTTTCTTCCGGATGGTATAGAAGGGCCGATATGGAAGCCCGTAGCGGTGATTTTAATCCGGTGGTCCTCCTCATCGCCCTCTTGCTGATCGTCGGATTCACCGCCATCTTCTATCAACGCCACCAATGGGACCAATATGAGCAGCACTATCGGGAACTCCTGGCCCGCCGGCTCAAGGAAGAATCCACTACCGCCGACGCCACTTCCGCCGACGCCACTTCCGCAGACGCCACCACCCAACCCACCATCCCACCCGCTCCCGAACCGGCCCCAATCTCCAATATCTCCCCAGGATCATCGGCGGATTCCCCCAGCCCCAAAAATGAGGCTACCCCCAGCCAAACTCAATAAATTAAAATAAATCAACTTTTTTTAACTTCCTTGCAGCAATCCCGGGCAGCACGCTGTCTATTTTAACATTACTCTCTATTTTGAAGTACCCCCTTTAAGACGATTTTTACCTTTTTTCTTTCCTGATTCTCGAATTATAACTGCTTGATGTGCAGTAACCACGAACTACCTGCTAAGAAGCCCCTGGTCATTCACCGGGGCTTTTATTTTATCATAACTTGC
This sequence comes from Puia sp., assembly GCA_035570015.1. Lineage (GTDB taxonomy): Bacteria > Bacteroidota > Bacteroidia > Chitinophagales > Chitinophagaceae > Puia. The sequence continues at coordinate 1,631 of DATMLR010000007.1, read as the reverse complement.
TAGTTTTCAACCATCCAATCCGTATCTTTATGTCATGCCATCTGTCTTTTCCAAAATCCGCCAGGTCTACCAGCTCTTCAAGGACGTCGACCTAAACCAGCTCGCCAAATTTGCCGCCAAAATGCCGCGCAGCGGCGCTTCTCACCGCGAACTGCCGCCGATCGAAGGCGACTTTTATCACCTCAGCTACCAGCTGACCGAGGAACAACGAGCACTCCAGCTGAAAGTCCGCGCCTTTATGGAGAATGAGATCCGTCCCATAGTCAACCGTTATTGGCTGAAAGGTGAATTCCCGCACGAGATTATCCCCCGCCTGGCCTCCCTCAATATCTGCGGCGTCACCTATGAAGGCTACGGCTGTCCCCACCTGCCCTTCCTCATGGAAGGAATCCTGGCCATGGAAATGGCCCGCGTCGACGCCAGCATCGCCACCTTTTTCGGGGTCCAGAGCGGTCTCGCCATGGGCTCAATTTATCTCCTGGGCTCAGAATCGCAACGTGAAGAATGGCTGCCCAAACTCCAATCGTTCAAAGCCATCGGCGCATTTGGCCTGACAGAGCCCGAAGTAGGCTCAGGCGCTGCCGGCGGCCTCACCACTACCGCCCGCCGCCAAGGCGACAGGTGGGTGCTGAACGGCCAGAAAAAATGGATTGGCAACGCCACTTTCGCCGATGTCATCGTTATCTGGGCCCGCGACCTCGACGACGACCAGGTCAAAGGCTTCCTCGTTCGAAAAGATTCCCCTGGAATGGATGTGGAAAAAATCGAAGACAAAATGGCGCTGCGCATCGTTCAGAACGCCATCATCACCTTGCGCGACTGCCCCGTTGCGGAATCGGACCGCCTCCAGAATGCCAACTCGTTTAAAGATACTTCCAAAGTGCTGCGCATGACACGCGCCGGAGTAGCCTGGGAAGCAGTGGGTTGCGCACGCGGCGCATACGAAAGCGCCCTCGCATATACCCGGAAACGGCGTCAGTTCGGCCGGCCGATTGCCTCCTTCCAGCTGATCCAAAACCACCTTGTGGAAATGTTATCCAACCTGACCGCCATGCAAACCATGGTCTTTCGCCTCTCCCAGTTACAAGACGAAGGCAGGCTCACGGATGAACATGCCTCCCTCGCCAAAGTCTTCTGCACGCTTCGCACCCGCGATATCGTCAGCCGGGCCCGGGAAGTGATGGGCGGCAACGGCATCCTCCTCCAATACGATGTGGCCCGTTTTGTCGCGGACGCCGAAGCTATCTATAGCTACGAAGGCACCAAAGAGATCAACTCGCTCATCGTCGGCCGCGCCATCACCGGATTCAGTGCGTTCGTGTGAGCTGGCGGCCGGGCTGGCTGTAGCTCGCCGGGCGCCGGGCAAGCGTTCGAGTGCTGTCTTTCCAAGAATAAAAAGTTCGCAAAATGCGAACTTGAGCGCGAAATCCATCAGTTCCTACGCGAGCCCTTCACCGTGTCTTAAACCCTTAATCCAACAAAATCAAAGACTTACGATACTTCTCATTTAATCTGGAGTTCCTGATAACTGGTCTTGTATGACGGAAAGTACGCAATTTGCGAACTCTGAATTCAGCCTAACACCTCTCCGAACCCCTGGCAAATAACCCCTATTCAATCGTATACTTCTT
>DATMLR010000006.1:0-7977 GCA_035570015.1 Puia sp. | reverse complement strand
CTTCGACCGACTTCTCCTTCGAAAGCCGGATTCGATAACCCAGGTACACGTTTGGCAATATGACGGAATTTAATTTGGTCGCACCTGATCCTGTACTGTCCGTTTCACCGAAATGATAGAGCAGGTCGACCCCCGCCGAGAAATCCTTTACCTGCACCCGGTTCACCCAGCCTCCCGTCCACGACCACGGCTGCGGCGCGACATCCCCTGTATAAGGGGCGACCACCTCAAACGCGCCGTTCAGATTGGCCGCCGATCGAAGCAGGGTCACATTCAATCCTGTCTTCCAGCTTACCCCCGGCGCATCCAGGACTCCGATCCGGACATCCGCATGGTGAAGCGACGAATGCCACTCCACATAATTCACGGTCTCCCACCCGTTGCTTAGCTGTACCACCCCATAAGTAGTCGTTACCCTCCGCTCGAAAGTATAGGCCAGCTCGAGCCTTCCGCCCCATCCACGATAGCTGACACCCGCTTCCCAGGCCGGATAGGCTGGAGGGGTGGGATACACATACCCGGCTGGCGGTCCGTATGGCGATCCGGCACTGGTTCCGGTAAAATTATAGGATGGATAAGGGCTATAGTAGACAGGCCCATTGCTGAAATCCGCGATCGTGTAGGTGTTATTCGAAGGCGCCGTTCGGCTTACAGCCGAAACAAATAGCTTCAGGCTGTTTTTGGCATGTTCGTCCGCCAACCGCAGCACGTCCACTGTCAAACCTCCGTATGGATATACCTGCCGCGCGTTCCCGGTCAACGAAGTAGACCCCGTATGGATGAGTGTACCCCCCTGGATATCCAACGCCCCTTTGTAAGAAAGGCCCAACGCCGGTACCACAACGATCACATTCGCCTTGGCCCCCTCCCCTTGCAAATACGATTGACTGGAATAATCATTCGGGTTCAACGAGAGCGACGGGATAAATGCCGCCCCGGAAGCGACCACCTGGGTCTGCTCATCGTTGAAATGCTCAAAAGAAAGATTCAAAGAGGGCTCCAGAATCCATCCGCCTCCCAGTTTCGCGAGATAAGCGAAATGGTCCCGAATCCAAAGATGATAAGATTTGGTCGTCAGGCTGATTAATTGCGCCTGCTCGACCCCCGCTAACTGAAACGCTAACGCATCCGCGCTGGTCAGGTTTGAGTGCAGATATGTGCCCTGCAGGTCATTGGTAAACCCCTTCCCAAATTCGCTGCGCCAATCCAGGTGCGGCAATACAAAATGCTGATGCCCCTTCTCCATACTCCAGTAAGAATAGGGAAGCCCCACCGTGCTATCCTGCTGCCCGTTTAGTTGCTGGGGCGTATAGTTGATCGTCAGCTCGACACAGTTATGCGTATCCGGCCGCCAATCGACATACCCGTTCAGTCTCCATCGCTGCCAGTTTTCCGGAGTAACCATCTTCTCCCCGGCTGTCGTATAGGGTACCACATCACGGATATAGTTTGCTGAAACACCGACGCTGAATTTCCCCAGATTCCGGTATCCCCCCGCATAATAGTTATGAAAGAGCCTTGGGTCAGTGCTAAACCCATTTCCCCCGCTGGCCGTCACCAATCCCGTTTGCGCTGCTGCAGTGATGCCTCCGGGCCCCCGTCCCCGCTTCGTCCGGATGAGCAATATTTCCGATTGACCCGGCGCCGTGGCTATCAGGGCCGCGGCATGCTGCACCAAAACCACCTCCTCGATATCGTAAATGCTGTAAGCATTGACATCCGCTACCGGATTGCCATCCACTACATATTGCAGCGTGACAGGTGTCGTATATGCCCCATACAACCAGGCGGCAATTGCATCACTCAAATTGGTGAACGGCATTTTTTCAAGATCTGATCCCTTGATGGAAACAATCTGGGTGAACTCCCTTTTCAGGGTTACAAAGCCGGCATCCAGCCGGGAAGAATCATCTTGAGCCACAACAGCGGAAGTACAGCAGGTCAGGGTTATAATGGTTAGCAAGAGAGCGCATCTCATAAAGATAGTTTAGACAGAGTAAGGTACTCATTATTCCTTTACCTCCGTCGCCCGCCCGTCAATCACCGTTCCCCGAAAGATAACGCCTGCGAGCCGACCCCCGATATGCACCGGCTTCCATTGAGAGCCCTCAATGACGGTGCCGTCAAACAATACATGATACACTCCCTTGCTGGCATCGATCTCTACCGCCCCCTTCGGGTGGTCCCAGATATCTGCGGTCGTGCCACTGCCAACGATCGTATTGTCAATAACCGTGATCGCCTCCTGGCTGCTGTCAAAACCAAACCCGGAAAAATCATTGGTCATCCGGATCGCCGACCCGCCTACCCCACCGAGAAATAGATTATGATCGATCCGGTGCCCCCATCCCCCGAAGATCGCGGCACCCGCGGCCCGCCAATTGTCCTCGACCGTATTATTGCGAAACGTATCATCCACGCAAGGCTGCTGCACACCCGCCCCATTATTCGGCCAGACAGCCATCCCATCATCCCCGTTATTGCGAATACTGCAATTCTCAACAACCGAATGCGAAGTGCCCTGACTGAAGTTGACCCCATCCGCATAATTGTTGCGGATCCTGCAATCGCCAATCACCAACCCCTGCGTGACTGGCACAGCACCGGGGGGATCATAACCAGCTATCCAAAAACCACATTCAAAATGCTCCACCCACAGATCATGAACAGAAGACCCCGAACCAAACGTTCCGGATACGCCTTTGTATTGCTTGTATTTGCTTCGCGGCATCCTCGGCCCATCCTCCCCATATTGAAGGCGGCTATTGTTGGCCGTATTCAATGAAAAGCCTGCCAACTCCACCCCGCTCGCTCGCGCTACAATCCCCCCATAAGCTTGCCGGTTAGTAAAAAAATACAGCTGTGTATACCAAATCCCCGCCCCCCGGATCTTCAAACCCATCCCCTCCAGGTCCAACTTATCACTGAGCAGATATCGTCCCGGCGGTATGTAGACGCTCTTGCCGCCGGCCATGGCCGCACGAATACACGCATTGAATGCTGCCCAATCGTCCCCCTCATCATCCGGAATCGCGCCATAACTCGTAACGCTCAAAGCTCCCGTCATCGGTTCATTGACGGCCGGCAACGGTTCGAGCTCAATAAAGTCAATGCCATACCCGATCGTATCCTCCCTATCCTTTTGAAGCCGGATCGTATCTCCGGGCCGCACAGCCGTATTTAATCGAAAATGAACCTCATCGAACCGCATGAACGTCTTCTCCTGCCGCGTCGGAAAAGGATCGGATACCGCGGTCCGGAAATACTGATAAGCCCAATAAGATGAGAGTGCCACTTCTTCCATTTTCCTCCCATTCACATACAATCCCACGACACCACTCACTCCCGTCCCCATCGCATCGTCCGGCAACGTGAACCGCAGATCAAAGCCCTGCGCCTCCGCCCGGATCGTCCACTCGATATTCGCACCCTTCGCCTTCAGACATACGTAGCGCCGCCCCGTCGCCTCAGGGTCGGCCTCCACAATAGCCCCTCTTACCCTCCCCTCCTCCGATCCATACCGGATATACGGCAACCGCGCGCCGCGCTCTTGCGCACCCAGTTGTCCTGCCCAAAACAACACAAGAAAATAGTAGCTTATTTTCATCTCCTAAAGTAACAAGAGCACATTTTAAGTACCTAACTTTATCACAATTGTATAACAGTTTCTAGCGGTAAGGGCATCGAATCTTCAATACAACAAGTTAATAATCCATCAATTATACCTGTATTTTCTTTTTTATCATATATCCGCGATCATCTTCTTAACAGTTGATACCAAACCTCCGGACCCTTTCCTTCGTTTATTTACAGTAAAATAAGAACAGCTATGAAATTCGCAGTCCTTTTATCAGCCTCGCTTCTCCTCCTCTATTCGCTGCCCGCGGCAGCCCAGTCGACCAAATATCCCGATCCTCCCCAGGCTTCGTCGAACACCAAATACCCGATGACCTTCACTGACGCCCAATGGAAAGCGCGGCTCACTCCCGCCCAATACAATATCCTCCGGCAGGCGGGTACCGAACGAGCAGGCACCGGCAAATACGATCATTTCTTTCAGAAAGGCACCTACTATTCGGCGGCCTCCCTGCAACCGGTCTTCAACTCTGACACTAAATTTGACAGCGGCACCGGCTGGCCCAGCTTCTACGCCCCCATCAACCCTGATGCCGTCCGTCTCGTCATGGACCGTAGCGACGGTATGACCCGCTGGGAAGTGGTAGACAGCAAAACCGGCTCCCATCTCGGCCACGTATTTGACGACGGCCCCGCTCCCACCGGCAAAAGATATTGTATGAATTCCGCCGCCTTGATTTTCGTTCCGGAAGGTGGTACACCGCCAACAGACCCCAAAACAGCCGGTAACTAATTAAATCTCGCAAAATGAAACGAATCCTCTCTACCTTCTCGGCGATCTTCCTCCTGCTTGCTTGCGGCAGACCTCAATCCGATATGAAAGTCCCCACCAAAGACCCCGGGCCGCCCTCCGCCAACGAGCAGATCGCCAACTTCTCCGAAGGTTGTTTCTGGCATGCCGAGATCGTCTTCAAAAGCCTGGTTGGCGTAAGAGATGTCGTATCCGGCTACGCCGGTGGCAGCGACCTTCATCCGGATTATGAGAAGGTGGAAACCGGTACCACCGGCCACGCCGAAACCGTGCAAGTGTACTACGATCCCGCCAAGATCTCCTTCGCCACCCTCGTCGATGCCTTCTTCGCCAGTGTCGATCCCACCCAACTCAACCGCCAGGGCAATGACGTCGGCACCCAATACCGCTCCATCGTCTTCTATCGTAACGCTGACGAAAAGAAGATCATCGACGATGAGATCGCCAAACTAACCGCCTCACACAAATTCTCCGGAAAAATCGTCACGGAAGTAAAACCCTTCAAAGGCTTCTATCCAGCCGAAGCCTACCACCAGGATTATATCAAAAACCACCCCGACAACCCCTATGTTCAAAATGTCTGTATTCCCGAGTACATGGAATTCCGCAAGACCTTCAAAGGCCCTTTCAAACCCAACTCATAATTACCAACCTATCCCATAATCCAACCCATAATTACTGCTGCCACCCCACAAGGTGCCATGCTTGCCGTCCAGAAAGATCGCATTTATCGGGCCGCTGGTCCTATCGCTAAAGTTGGGGATAAAACCCATCCGCAACAAATCCTGCCGCACATATGGCGGTGTGACATTGTTCAGAAGAATATGACCCGGCCGAGGTCTTCGGTCTGCCAGCTTCTCCCCGCCCAACGACAGCCACAACTGGTCGGTATTAATGTTGGGCGCTTCCGTAGCTTCCTGTACCGTCATCCCGAAATCCGCCACATTGAGGAAAAATTGCAAGAGATTCTGGTCCTGCGTATCCCCGCCCTGCACGCTGAAACAGTAAACCGGTTTCCCGTCCCTCAGCGCGAGCGTTGGTGTCAGGGTTACGCGCGGCCGCTTATGCGGCTCAACAACATTGAACGGATCAATGATGGAATCCAGCACAAAACTCTGCATCCGCTGGCTCATGCCCACACCCGTATGACCCGCGATTACCGACGGCGGCCATCCGCCACTGGGCGTCACCGAGACCACCCATCCATCCTTATCCGCCGTTTCGATACTCGTCGTACCCCGCCATAACCGGTCATGATACAAATCCTCATCCATCGCTACATCTCCCGCCAACGGACCCACGCCGCTATTCATCGACCCGCTCGTCGAAGGCGCAGCCCGACCCGGTGCCCCGCCGGACGAAATCATCGCCGCCCGCTGCCTGAGCAAATCCCCAAACGGATTCGTACGCCCCTCAAAAGGATACGGATCGCCTGGCCCGATCATCGGATCATTGCGGTCGGGCTGAATCAACGCGGCCCTGGCCTTTGCATATTCTTTGCTCAGCAACCCTTTCATTGGCTGCCCCGTATTCACATACGGATCACCGTAATAGAAGTCCCGGTCCGCAAACGCCAGACTCATTGCCTGATATACAGTATTGATGTACCGCGAACTGTTATACCCCATCGCCTTCAGATCGAAATTCTCCAGGATGTTCAGCGCCTGCAGCATCATCGGTCCCTGTGTCCATTGCTGTAGCTTGTAGACCTCATACCCCCGATAATTGACATGCCGCGGCTCCTCCTCAATCGGTTTCCAGGCAGCCAAATCCTGCATGGTGATCAACCCGCCCTGCTCCTGGCAGCCACGAACGAATTCCTGCGCGATATCGCCTTTATAGAACCGGTCCATCGCCGCATAGATCGCCTCCTTTCGCGTCTTTTTATGCTTCAGCGCATCCTGTTCGGCCTCCACCATCTTGGTCAGCGTCTCCAAAAGATCCTTCTGGACAAAAATCTCACCTGGTTCCGGCGCCTCCCGCTTCTCCCCAAGATGCGGTAAGAACAAGGCCTTGCTGTAAGGCCATTGCTTCAGCCATCGCTTGCCGGACTCAAACATATTGGCGACCTGCGCGTCAATAGCAAGCCCTTTCGCCATCTCCATCGCGGGAGCAAGCACTTCTTTGAGCGACATGGTCCCATATTCGGCCAGCATATAACAAAGGCCGCCCGGCGTTCCTGGGGTCACCGCCGCCAACGGCCCATATTCCGGCGGAAAGTCGTAACCCTTGCTTTTGAAAAAGGCCGGCGTAGCTCCCGTCGGCGCCCAGCCGAGCGCGTTGATCGCAATCACTTTACCCGTATGCGGATTGTAGATCAGCACTTGCGTCTCCCCGCCCCAGGTTAACACAATGTGCATCGTACAAACCGCCGCCAGCGTCGCACAGGCGGCATCGATGGCATTGCCACCCTGCTGAAAGATCTGAGCCCCGGCTTCCGCCGCCAGCGGCCTGCCCGTAACCACCATCCAATGATTTCCATGCAAAGGCGGTTTCTCGGTCCGCTGCGCCCGCCCCTCGTTCACACAAAAGACCATCGCCAAAACGACAAACGCAAGAGCCCTCCGCCCGGGGCCCATCTTAATGATTCCCGTCCACATCGTGCAAAAATTTTATAAGTCCCGGAAAATAATGTTCCTGATCATCCCACATATCACAATGACTGCCATTCGGGCAGTATAGATAAGTGCCATGCTGTACCTGCTTGCTCATCCACTCCATATATTTTGGGTCCATGGTATCGAACTCCCCGCCAATCGTCAACGTCGGCACCTTGATTTGTCCCAGATCTTTCGACCTGTCCCATTTGATCAGCCTTCCTCCTGTTTTGAACTCGCTCGGCCCCTGCATGCTCACGTAGATCCCTTTACTAAGATGTGTGAATCCCCGCACCACCGGATCAGGCCACGGCACCGCCCGGCACAAATGCTGCTTGTAATACTCATTGATCATCAGCATCGCGTAAACCGGATCGTCATATTGTCCCTTCGCCTCATACGCCTGCAGCGAATCCACCAGCGTTTTCCGCATCTTCGACCGCAGCACGCCGTTATATTTCTCATACTCGGGCATGCTCGCCATCATGTTCGAAATGATCAACCCCTTCAGATTATCCTGGTATTTCAACGCATACTCCATCGCCAAAATACCGCCCCAGGAATGCCCCAGCAAATAGAAATTATCCTTGTTCAGCCCCAGCGCCTGCCGCACCTGCTCCACCTCCTCTACAAAATGTTCCGTAGTCCAAAGACTACTGTCATTCGGCTGATCGCTGTAGAACGACTCCAACTGATCATAATAAATGAATTCAATCCCCTCCGGCGCCAAAAAGTTCTCCATACACTCGAACAATTCATGCGTCCCCCCCGGCCCCCCATGCAGCAGCAATACCTTGATCCGCGGATTGTACCCGAATCGCTTTGTCCATACATGAAATTTACCCTTGGGAGTGGTGATCTCGACCAGCTTGATATTCCCGCTCTGCACACCGGAATCCTGCCTGACAAAGTAATCAGCCGCCGTGAGGCCCGCAGATGCCGAACCCGCACCCGCAGGTACCGTAGCCGCAGGCGGCCCATCACAGCCCGCCA
>DATMLR010000005.1:0-2552 GCA_035570015.1 Puia sp. | reverse complement strand
CCTTCTCTGCAACGTTCATCACAGCCAGCCGCTGTTTCGCACCGGCGATCTCCGCCCCGGTATAGTCCTTCTCAGCACCGGGCCGATTCAACAGAAAAAGATCGAAGGCAATAAAAGCCAGCTTTTCGAACCGCAGCGCCTTGCTCCGGTCCGGCATTTCATATGCGATATCGGTTCGCATCCAATCCAGGATTGGCATGAAGTTATACGTCACCACTTCCAGCCCCCCCTTCGCCACATTTCGCAAACTCTGCTGATAATTGCGAATATACTGCTGATAGTTCCCCCGCTGTTTCTTAATGTCTTCATGCACCGGCAGGCTTTCGATAACGGTCCAGCGCATCCCCGCAGCTTCCACCTCCGCACGTCGCCGATCGATTTCCTCCGGGGCCCAGACCTCACCTACCGGAATATGATGCAGGGCCGTTACCACACCCGTACAACCCGCCTGCCGGATATCCCACAGACTGACCGGGTCATTCGGCCCATACCACCGCATCGTTTCCTCCATCAAAAATGGTCTGCCCATACTTATCCCTCCGCATAAAATTCTAATTATGGCGATTTCGCCACAGTTACCCAACCCGCCGAAAACACCTACATCCTCCCGAACGCCCATCCTCCCGGACGCCCATCGTTCCGGACGTCCCTAAAGACCTACCGCCGATGCCCCTTCGAATCCACCACCTCGATCTCCGTTTCCACCGGCTTTGCCGCCCCCAGCTCCACACTGCGCGGAGTCGGTAGCGAACCCGCCACACTGATCCTGATCTTTCCGGCCGGCTCCGCCTGCTGGCCACGCCCATCCACGACCGACAATTGCTCAGGCGTGAGGACAAAATGGACCCGGATAGAATCCCCGGGCGCCAAAGATACACGCTGAAAACCTTTCAAGGCAAACAAGGCCGCCGAATCCCCCCCCTTTTCGTGCGTCAGATATAATTCAGCCACCTCATCGGATTTAAACTTTCCGGTATTCGTGACGGTAACCTCCGCCACAACCGCCTCGCCGCGCCGGACCGATCGCTTCGACAAAGTCAGCCCGCTATAGGCAAAAGTCGTATAGCTCAATCCAAACCCGAAAGGATACAGCGGCTCCGCAGTCATATACCGATAGGTCCTTCCCTTCATGGAATAATTGTCAAAAGGCGGCAATTGATCGTAGGAACGTGGAAAGGTCACGGGCAGTTTGCCCGACGGCGAGACCTTGCCCAGAAGAACGTCCGCCACCGCGTTACCGCCTTCCTCTCCCGGATACCACACCAACAGCACGGCATCGGCTATCTGCTGCACTTCCGCGAGATTCATGGGACTCCCGCCGGTAACGATCGCAATGACCGGATTCTTGTTACCGGCCTTTAGCTTCCGCAAATAGTCGATTTGTGCGGCAGGCAGGTTATAATCCAGCCGGTCCCCAAAGGTGGGAGACGCCAGCGACTCACCCTCTTCTCCCTCCAGCAGCCCGGTAATCCCCATGACACAGATCGTGGCGTCGGAGCCCTTTGCATTTCCCGATGCCCAGTCGATGGGGTTAACATTCGCCCGATCCAGCAGCACTCCCTGGTTATAGATCAGCTGACTACCCGGCTGCACCTGGCCTGCCAGCCCTTCGACTATGGTCACCAGCCGGTCGTTGACGCCATAGTAGTTGCCCAGCAGAATATCAACACTCGTCGCATTGGGACCGGTGACAAAATATTTCTTCAGCCCGTCCGACAACGGCAGAACGCCATCATTCTTCAATAACACGATAGACTTCTCCGCGACCTTCCGGGACAGCGCCCGATGCTCCGGGCTGTTGATAACGGATTCGGGTATCCGATCATACAGGCTGCTGCCCGGAGGATCAAATAGCCCCAGCTTGAATCTCGTCCGCAGCAGGATGGCCAGGGAGCTGTCGATCTGTGCCTGGGTCACCAGCCCTTGTTTGACCGCATCCGTCAGTGACAGATACGTATCCCCACAATTCAGGTTCACCCCGCGCTGCAAGGCCAGCGCCGCAGCACCCGTCTTACTGTTCACCAGCTTATGCCCATCATAGATGTCCGCTATCGCATCGCAGTCGGAAACGATATGCCCTTTGAATCCCCACTGTCCCCTCAGCACGTCCTCCAGCAAATAGGTATTGCCGCAGCAGGCCTCGCCGTTGGTCCGGTTGTACGCACACATGACCGCCTCCACATTAGCGTTGACGACAAGCGCGTGGAAGGCCGGCAGATACGTATCCCAGAGATCATGCATCGAGACTTCGGCATCAAAACGATGTCGCAGCCGCTCCGGCCCGCTGTGTACCGCATAATGCTTTGCGCAAGCCGCCGTTTTCAGATAACGCGGATCATCTCCCTGCAATCCACGAACCAACGCCACCCCCATCCGGGACGTGAGATACGGGTCTTCGCCATAGGTCTCCTGCCCCCTCCCCCACCTTGGATCCCTGAAAATATTGATATTCGGCGTCCAAAAAGTCAGCCCGCTAAACCTGTTCCGATAGTCCTTCTTCACGGACGCATTGTACATGGCCCGGGCTTCATCCGATATCGCGTCGGCCACCT
>DATMLR010000004.1:0-15552 GCA_035570015.1 Puia sp. | reverse complement strand
CGAAGTTGACGCTCTTTGCCTTGTATCGCATTTCCTTTGTCACTTCCTTTTCTTCCACCCCGAAAACTTTTGCCGCGGTCGCCGTGTGGATATCCTTCCCATCCCGGAAGGCAGCGCACATATTCGGATCGCCGCTGATTGCCGCCACGATCCGCAGTTCGATCTGCGAATAGTCAGCCGAAACAAGCAGGAACTCCTCATTCCGCGGAATGAACGCCTTCCGGATCTCGCGGCCCCGCTCCGTGCGGATCGGGATATTTTGCAGATTGGGATTGTTAGAGCTCAGCCGGCCGGTCACCGCGACAGCCTGTGCGTAGCTCGTATGTACCCGGCCCGTCTTTCTGTTGACCATCAGCGGCAGGGCATCCACATAGGTAGAGCGAAGCTTGGTCAGTTCCCGGAATGCCAGAATATCATCTACGATCTGATGCCGGGCGGCCAGCTTCAACAGGACATCCTCCCCGGTCGCATATTGGCCGGTCTTTGTCTTTTTTGCTTTCGGGTCCAGCTGCATCCGTTCGAAGAGGATCTCACCCAGCTGTTTCGGTGAAGACAGGTTGAACCGCTCGCCAGCCTGTTGATAGACCCGCTCCTCCGCTTGCCGGGCATCTCGTTCCAGCTCTTTCGAGTATTCGCGCAGAAAATCCATATCCACCCGGATGCCCTCGAATTCCATATCCGTCAATACCCGGACCAGCGGGTTCTCGACTTCATAGAAGACCTTTTCCACGGCTTTCTTCTGCAGCTGCGGAAAAAAGGCCTGCTTGAGTTGAAGCGTAATGTCGGCATCCTCTGCCGCATAGTCTTTGATCTTCTCCAGTTCCACATCCCGCATATTGCCCTGTCCTTTCCCTTTTTTACCGATCAGTTCCTCGATATGCACCGGCTCGTAGCCCAGGAACTGCGCGCTGAGCAGGTCCATATTCCGCTTGCCCTCCGGTTCGATCACATAATGCGCCAGCATGGTATCGAAGATCGGTCCGCGCGGCTCGACGTCATACCATTTCAGCATCAGCCAATCGAATTTCAGGTTCTGCCCGATCCAGGTGATCGATTCAGAGTCCCACAGCGGCCGGAACGCATCCAGTATCTTCTTCGTCTCCGTGCGATCCGCGGGGCAGGGGACATACCAGGCTTCGCCGGGCTGATAGGAAAAGCTCAACCCGACCAGCTCCGCGTCATTGGGATCGATGCCGGTTGTTTCCGTGTCGAAGCAGATCTCCTTCTGTTGCTTCAACAATCCGACCAGTTCGCCGATCGCTTTCTCGCCGACAATGGCGGTATAAGAATGCGGGGTATTTTGAATGTTTCGGCCGCCATGCGGGACCGGCGCCGGCTCGGCTGCCCCTGCTCCATCGCCGGGCTCGCCGCCTTCCTGATTTTCTTCCCCGCGCTCCACGGCTGCTTCCAGGCGGGTGCTGGCCTCTTCGAGCAGTTCCAGCTTTTCCGGGGGTCCGCTCCTTTCCGGGGGTCCGCTCCTTTCCGGGACTCCGCCATTTCCCCCAGGGCCGCCCGGTTTTTTCTTCGGCGCTCCGGCGGGCTTGACCGCATTGCCGAACAGATCGGTTTGCACGCCTTCCGGCGGCGTGTAGCTGCCGCCTCCGCCATAACCCTCGCCCAATATTCGTTTCCCCAGCGTCCGGAACTCCAGTAGATTGAAGATCTCGTTCAATGCATCGCGGTTCCATTCTTTCAACCGGAAATTCTCCTCATGGAATTCAACCGGAACGGTGGTGATGATCGTCGCCAACTTCTTGCTCATCAATGCCAGCTCTTTACCCGCACGGACCTTTTCTCCCAGAGCGCCCTTGATATTCTCCGCATTGGCCACCACATTTTCCAGCGTACCCCATTCGGTCAGCAGTTTGGCCGCCGTCTTTTCTCCAACCCCCTTGATGCCCGGGATGTTATCGACCGCATCCCCCATCAATCCCAGGATATCGATGACCTGCGCAACGTCTTTGATATTCCATTTCTCGCAAACTTCTTTCGGCCCCAAAACTTCGGCTACCCCTCCCTGGTAACCCGGTTTGTAAATGCGAACCTTTTCCGTCACCAGCTGCCCATAGTCCTTGTCCGGTGTAACCATAAAGACTTCATAACCGCTGGCCTCCGCTTGTTTGCTTAGCGTCCCGATGATGTCGTCCGCCTCGAACCCGTCGAGTTCGACACACGGGATATTAAAACCATTCACAAGTGCTTTAATGTCGGGCAACGCGCTGATCAGGTCCTCCGGCGCCTCCTGGCGGTTCGCTTTGTACGCTGCAAAATCGGTGTGGCGTTCCGTCGGCGCTTCGGTATCGAAGCACACCGCCATATGGGAAGGTTTTTGATTGTTGATCAGCTCGATCAGCGCATTCGTGAATCCGAACTGCGCATTTGTATTGCGACCCTTCGATGTGATTCGCGGACTGCTGATCAAGGCGTAGTACGCGCGGAAGATCAGGGCCATCGCATCGAGAAGGAATACCCGTTTGTCCATGTTTTCCATGCGGCTAAATTAGGGATTTCCGAGGAAGCCCGGCGGCGTTGAATACTAATTTTTTTAGTTTGATTGTTTGGATTTCCCCTAGCTTTGTAATCATTAAATTTATCTTATGAGTAATATCAAATTGTTCGAATCCCAGAAGATCAGGAGTCGTTGGGATGCAGAAAAGGAGAAATGGTATTTTAGTATTGTTGATATCGTCGGTGTTTTGACAGATAGCCCGAACCCTCGAAAGTATTGGAGTGTTTTGAAAATGAGGCTGAATCAGGAAGGGAGTCAGTTGACTACAAATTGTAGTCAACTCAAAATGAAATCTGGTGACGGGAAACTTTATCTTACCGATGTCGCTGACACTGAACAACTTCTACGCCTTATCCAATCTATCCCCTCCCCTAAGGCCGAACCTTTCAAGCAATGGCTGGCCAAAGTTGGCTACGAACGTATCGAAGAAACCCAGGACCCCGAAAAGTCGATTGACCGAGCAATGGAAAACTACCTCAAACTCGGCTACAGCAAAGAATGGATCAACCAACGCCTGAAAAGTATCGACGTTCGAAAAGAGCTCACGGACGAGTGGGAAAACAGAGGTGTAAAAAAAGGCCAGCAATTTGCCACTCTCACTGATATTATCACTCAGGCCTGGAGCGATAAAACGATAAACGAATACAAACAGTTCAAAGGCCTGAAAAAGGAAAACCTCCGAGACAATATGACCAATATGGAACTGGTCTTAAACATGCTCGCCGAAGCCACCACCACCGAAATCTCAAAAGAGAAAAAGCCTGATACCTTTGACAAAAACAAGGAGGTAGCCAAAGAAGGCGGAACCATCGCCGGCAATACCCGCAAAGCGATAGAAGCCAAAACAGGAAAGAAAATTGTCAGCAATCAAAACGCAAAGCAATTGAAAGCCGCAAGAGACAGCAAAAAATTGGAATAAGCCGAATTGTGAAAGCAGAAAATCCGTATATTCATATTCCTGGACGTTAGTTAACTTCCTGCCACCTGTCCTTGATTCCCCCTTGAAATCAATTAAATCCCCGGGAAAAAGCCTGCCTCCGTTTTTCCGGTAACCCTGGTATTGCCGATTCTTGTATTCAATAACCAATTTATAAATTGATTATGGAGCCGACTACGGGCACATGGCGACCTGCGAGCAAATTTTTCTTCCGTTTTTTCTTCCTCTTCCTGGGCGCCACAACCATCATGTGCTGGGACAATATCGGGGATATGATCCATCGGACTTTCAGCACGGCTCAGTTTAATTTCGACGCCTTCTACGGATTTCTTCGCGGGCCGGTTTATTGGCTGGACCTTCATCTTTTTCATACCGGCTATGATCCGAAAACCCAGCAACCTTTTCCGGGCGATAACCACTTTGGCGTCCTGTTCTATCTCCTGTTGCTGCTGGTCGCTTTGATTGGCGCGATAATCTGGAGCATCCTTGACAAGAAGCGACAGGACTACAACCGGCTCCGTTATTGGTTTAGCCTGTATTTGCGGTATATGCTTGCCATCACGCTTTTTACCTATGGGTTTGATAAGCTGATCCCGGTGCAAATGGTCTTTCCAAACATCGAAAATCTGTTGAGGCCGATGGGTGAAAGCAACCGGTTCCTGACACTGTGGAATTTCATGGGGGTGGCTCCGGGTTATCAGATGGTTACCGGAACGACCGAAATTATTGCCGCGTTGTTGTTGTTTAACCGGCGTACGATCGCGTTGGGTTGTATCGTGGCGCTCGTTGTATTGATCAATGTCGT
The DNA here is from genome assembly GCA_035570015.1 of Puia sp. Taxonomy (GTDB): domain Bacteria; phylum Bacteroidota; class Bacteroidia; order Chitinophagales; family Chitinophagaceae; genus Puia. Next base: position 11,301 of record DATMLR010000004.1, on the reverse strand, counting down.
AAGCCTGAACATATTTTATAACGTGGTGGTGAAGCTGTTCTCGATGCAATTGCTTTTGTACACCTTTTTCTTGCTCTATCCGTATTTGCGCAGGCTCTTTCGATTATTTTTTACCGGGCAATCCGTGTCACTCGCGATGAGGAATTACCAATTGCGCTCGCCGGGAAAAAACCGTGCGCTGACAGCCGTCCTGGTCGGGGTCCCCCTGATACTCCTTACGATCGGCGGAGTTGGGATCATTCAACGGTATCACCGCCACGCCGCGAACGCCCGGCGCCAAAAATATTATGAAATCAATACGTTTGTGGCGAAAGACACGCTTCCGCCGCTCCCCACAGACACGCTGAGATGGAAGCGTTTGTTGATCTCTTTTTCCGCCTACACCCCTCGCCCATATGCGGTGATCTGGAGCATGCAGGACGACCAGGACTTTTACTTTTTTGAGATCGACAGCGCTAAAAGGACCTTTACCTTGAAGGACCCGGACGATAGCCTGCATCCCCATGTCTTTAGCTTTTCTTATCCGGCCCCGCCGGGGGCGGGCGGTAGGTCGCAAATGCTTTTGACCGGTGATTGGAGGGGGAGAAATGTAAAAATCCTGATGGATGATATTCCTATAGACAGTATGAGGCTGGTGAAGGAACCGATAAAATTGATCCGGGACTAGACGGGGAGCGTCGTCGGGGAACCGTCATTGGAGAACGTCGTCCGGACCGTCTACTCCTTCATTTCCTTCAACCGCTTCTGCAACCCAAACATCTCATCCCTCAACCTGGCTGCCTCCATGAAATCCAGATCCCTTGCCGCCTTCTCCATATCTTTCTTCGTCCGCGCGATTGCCTTCTCCACCTGCGGTATCGTTTGATAAACTTCTTGCTCTTCCGCCGCCACCGAAACGAGCTCCTCATCCGGTCCAACCGCGTATGGATCGGCGGGATTATAACCCTTAATATCCAACACCGACGTTTGTGCAAATACCTGTTCCTTCGATTTCAATATCGTCTTCGGGGTAATTCCATGCAGCTCATTAAACGCTATCTGCTTTTCACGGCGGCGCAAGGTCTCATCCATCGTCCGCTGCATACTCTCCGTAATGATGTCGGCGTAGAAGATGACCAGTCCATCCACATTCCGCGCCGCCCGGCCTGCGGTCTGGGTCAGCGACTTCTCATTCCGCAGGAACCCCTCTTTGTCCGCATCCAGGATAGCTACCAGCGAAACCTCCGGCAGATCCAGCCCCTCCCGCAGCAGGTTCACACCCACCAGCACATCGATCTCGCCAAGCCGTAACTGCCGCAGGATCTCCACGCGCTCCAGCGTATCCACTTCACTATGGATATATTTCGACTTAATATCGATCCGGTGCAGATATTTGTCCATTTCTTCGGCCATCCGTTTTGTCAGCGTCGTCACCAGCACCCGGTCCCCCTTTCGGACGCGCTTGTCGATCTCGTCGAGCAGGTCATCGATCTGGTTCACACTGGGACGAACCTCGATCGGCGGGTCCAGCAGTCCCGTCGGTCTTACCACCTGCTCCACTACCACACCCTCGGTCTTTTCAAGCTCATAATCACCCGGCGTCGCCGAAACAAAGATCGTTTGCCCCGTCATCGACTCGAACTCATGGAAGTTCAGCGGCCGGTTATCCAGAGCGCTGGGCAACCGGAAACCATAGTCCACCAGCACCAGCTTCCGGCTCCGGTCCCCGCCATACATCCCGCTGACCTGTGGCACCGTCTGATGGCTTTCATCCAGCACCAGCAGGAAATCCTTCGGGAAATAGTCGAGCAGACAGAACGGCCTTGTGCCCGGCTGCCGGCGGTCAAAGAAGCGGGAATAATTCTCGACGCCGTTGCAATAGCCGAGTTCTCTGATCATTTCCACATCATAGTTAACTCGCTCGCTCAGGCGCTGGGCCTCGATATACCGGCCGATGTTTTTGAAATACGCCACTTGCGCAGCCAGCTCGTCCTGGATCTCGAAGATGACCTGCTGCAGGATATCTTTTGGCGCCAGATACAGATTGGCAGGGAAGATCGCGGCATCCTCCATCTCCCCGATCCGCTTTCCGGTTTTCAAATCGAAGCTTTCGATGGTGTCGATCTCATCTCCGAAGAAGCTGATCCGGTAGCCGAAATCCACATAGGGCAGGTTAATATCGATCGTATCTCCCTTAACCCTGAAGCTTCCCCGGTTGAACTCGATCTCGCTTCGTTTGTACAGAGAATTCACCAGCGAATGCAAAAAACGTTGTCTGGAGATCATCTCGCCACGCTTGAGCCGGATGATGCCGTTCTCGAATTCCGCAGGATTCCCAATGCCATAGATACAGCTGACCGAAGCAACCACGATGATATCCCGCCGCCCGCTCAACAGCTGAGTAGTGGCCTGCAACCGGAGTTTGTCTAACTCTTCGTTTATGGAAAGATCTTTTTCTATATACGTATTGCTGACCGGCATATAAGCTTCCGGCTGGTAATAGTCGTAATACGATACGAAGTAGCCGACCGCGTTTTCCGGGAAGAACTGCCTGAACTCGCCATACAGTTGCGCCACCAGCGTTTTGTTGTGTGTCAGGACCAGGGTGGGCCGCTGAACATTCTGGATAACGTTCGCGATGGTGAATGTTTTGCCGGAACCGGTAACGCCGAGAAGTGTATGGAAACGTTCTCCTTCCTCAATGCCTTCCGTCAACTGGCGGATCGCCTCCGGCTGATCTCCGGCCGGGGTATAAGGAGAGTAAAGCTTGAATGACATAACCCGTGAAATTACGAAAATGCGCCCGGGTTTTCAGTTGAAAATATCCCCGGGACGCAATTTTCTCTAATGATTCGCCTTCGGCGGCCGGACCCGTGGTCCGTCTTGTTTCCCCTTTTTGAGCGCCTTCCGGAAAGGGTCCCAGGTGATCTTCAGGTTGCCGTCCTGATCGGTCTTTGCGCGAAGGTGAACGCTGAGCCCCGCCTTGCTGTCATTGCCCCGGCTTTCAGGGGGAATATCGCCGGCCCGCGTCTTGAGATTGCTGAGCGGCACCTGCAAGCTCATGTCCGCCCCTTTCTTAAGATCATAAGTTCCCTCCGCATACAAAGTAAAAGCGGTTGACTGGACTTCCATCCGGTGCAGCGTCATCGTCGTCGAATCGATATCCAGCGAGTTCTGCACGGTGCCGAACCGCACCTCGCTAAGGTCCCTTTTCTTGAGCACGGTCTCTTGGATCTTCTCCATCGGCTCCCAATCGACCAGCTGGCCATCCATAATGCTGAAATCGATCGACCCTTTCAAACTATTGGGAACGATCCGGGCTTTATCGGTCAAAAGCCCGGTCAATTTTATCTCCGCATTCATCCTGCCCTTGAGATTACGCGCGCCAATGCCCTTCAGCCCAAAATTATCAAAGGACCGGAACAGCCCCGGAAGGTCGATCCCCGCTAAATGGGATTCCAGCGACAGCGGATTGGCATCACTCTGCGGCAGTCTCATCAGTGTTGCCTTCAGGTCCAGTGTCCCGCCGCCTTGCTCCGCCGCCAGGTGCGACAGCCGGATCGTGCTGCCTTGAAAGATCAGGGTAGCATTGGCGTGCGCCCCGGCGAAGTCCTTATAGCTGATATCCGCCGCGTCGAGGTTTAAATGGATCGCCCCGGCTTTCAGGAAATTGTCGATCCGGGATGCGGTAGCCCCTAACACCGGAGTGCCCGTCTTTTGCCGCGAGGAAGCCGTCGAAACCCGGCCCGCCAGCGCCGCGAAGTCCTCAAGCGCCAGATGGCTCGTGCTAAGCGTCCAGTCCATACTCACATCCTCCGAATTGTGGTCGAGCAGGGAGATCAGGTTTTTGGCCATCCCTTTTATCCGGACATTAGTATTCCCGACACGGGCCGCCAGGCGATCGATCACCAGGTCCTGGTCCCTGAATAGTAAGCGACCATTGGCATTCGTCAGTGAAAAGTTGTAGGGAAGGTAGACGATCGCCGCGCTGTCGAGGTCCAGCTGCCCGTTGACCGTTGCGCCCGCCGTATCGTTTTCCGACAGCGGACCATTATACCGCAGGTCCATCGCGCAGCTCCCGGCACGAAATTGCAGGGTTTGACTGCCATACAGATCGTTCAGCGCCGCGATTTCGAACCTGGAGTGCAGATCACAGGACAGCTGCGGATGCGCCAGATTGGTGATCACAAGACTGTCGGCGTGGAGCGGGATACCCCCCAACTGACCGGAGAAACCCGTAAACCGCATGCCCGAATTTTCGTCATCACGGCTTTGTCCATGCACCCACTCATTTGTAAAGGTTCCCAAAAATGAAACCGCGGTGAAGCTTCCAGTGGGCGTTTTCACGCCGCCCTTTTCCAGGTTTACCCGGACCTGGATCTGTGGCTCGCGCTCGTCCGCTACGCCATTATCCAGCTGCGCGTGGATCGCAATCAACTTGTCAACATCGAACTCATCCAGCTTTTGCTCCAACCGCGGTGTCAGCAGTGCCGCCGCTGCCCGAAAAGGGATCTGCGCCGCATCGATGGTCAGGAAGAAAGGATCGGGATTGACGGTGGGGAAGAATCTGCCCGAGAAGACAAATGGATAACCGTCGATCTCCAGCCGGGCTTTATCCGTCTGTACGATCTGGCTCGCCGGATTGTAGGTAAAGCCGAAATGACCCGATAACGGTTTGTCCCGGATGAAGCTGCCTTTCTCCGTGTTGAACGAAAAGCTTTTGACTGTCAGCATTGTGGTCACTTCAAATTGCAGCATCCGGTCCTCCCGCCTGATAAGCGCGGTAAGCCGGCGGAAAGCAAGATCGAACAGTTTATGCTTGTCCTGCCGGTCCATTATCCAGCGAACATTCGACAAGACAACGGTGGGGAAGCCGCCCCCGGCTCGGGAGGCGCTTGACGACGAACGCGATGAACTACTGCGGTCCTTCAGAAGATAGGTGTTGCTATAGCCATTGCTGTCGGTGTAGAAATAGAGCGTCGCATTTTCGAGGAAGACGGCACCAAGCTCGACCCGGCGATGAAGGAGACTTTGGAACGGTGAAAAGCTGATATAGACGTTTTGGGCCTGCAGCAGGTCATGCCGGTGCTGCTGCCAGGCGCTGTCCCGAAGCGACACATCCGACAGCGACAGCGTAACGGCGGGGAAGTGTCGGAAGAGTGAGATTTCCGCATGACCGATATTTAAGGTTCCGCCGATGCGGGTACTGATCTCCGACCGCGCTTTTTCAAGCAGGCTATCTTTTTTCCACTCGACATAGATTGCCAGAATGGCCCAAAACAAGAATAGCAGGCACCCTATCGCGCCTGCTATCCGTAACGTGTATCGTAGAAATTTTTTCAAGTCAAGGTTCGATCGCCGCCAGGTAATCCGAGAATTTCTTCAGCACCGCCGCGTCGATATCGAGCTGATCCTGTGCCTCCTTCCAGTTGCGCTGTTCAATGGCCTCCCGGATGCCGGGCAGCGTCTTTACCCCATAACCGGTGTAGAAGCCAGGGGCATAGATCGTATGTCGGTACCAGGGTCGGCGCGGAAGCCCATTAGTCGAAAGCAATTGTTGTTCCGCCTTATAAAGGGCCTGGTTGACCGCAACCGCGCGGGCTCCTGTCGGCCGGGATTTGGTCAGCGAGTCCGCCAGCCGGTTGGTGATCTTCTCTAACTCATTGAGCGCGTTTTGAAGGCTGGACCAGTTAAGATAAGGCACCTCATCCCTGACCGCCGGCGGCATCAGGTGCGATGCGGTATCCGTGGCATTGCCAAACATATGTTCCCTGATCAGCTGATTGGTCAGCGTCGTGGTCTCCCGCATCTGGTCAAGCTCGGTCATCAGGTCGGTAGCGTAACCGTTGATCGTCTTATAGAGCGCGCGGAAATCAAAAGGCAGCAGCGGGACATCGGCCATCCGCAAGGTTGTCCGGCCAGCTGTCTCCGCCAGGGCTACCCCGTACCGGAAGCTCGGGTCCTTGAATCGCCGGTAGTCGTCATAGGAATCAAAGATGGAATGATATTCTCCTCCCGGGTCTTCTCCGCCAAAACCGAGGTTGAAGGAGGGAATGCCCAAATGCTGAAGGAAAGGCGAGTAGTCCGAGCCGGAGCCCAACGCCCCGATCGTAAAAGATTTCTTCTGGAGCAGGTCTTTTTTCAGCCTACCCGTGTTTGCGGCATTGACCAGCTCACGCTCATGCATCCGCTCCGCCACGGAAAGATGGGTTTCCGGATCTGTGACGTCACGGGCTACTTCGTTTATGAATGGTTCCAGGGCATGCGACCCTTCTGCCCCCAGGAAACCGCGACCGTTCCCGTCCGAATTGATATAGACGACTGCTTTTTGCTGGAGTTCGGCGGCATGTTGTTCCACCCATTCCGTGGAGCCGAGCAATCCCGGTTCTTCACCATCCCAGGCGCAATAGACGATCGTCCGCTTCGGTTTCCAGCCGGTCTTTAGCAATTCGCTGACCCCCCGGGCCTCTTCCAGCATCGCTGATTGGCCGCTGAGCGGGTCGCCGGCGCCGTTGACCCAGCCGTCATAGTGGTTCCCCCGGATCACCCATTCATCCGGGAACTCGCTACCCGGCAGCTTGGCGATCACGTCATGGAGTTCCTTCATGTCCCAGTTGAATGACAGCTTGAGATGAATGATCGCTTTACCCGGGCCGATATGATAGGTAAAGGGCAGCGCGCCGCGCCAGTCCGGCGGCGCCACGGGTCCGTCGAGTGCCCGAAGCAAGGGCTCGGCGTCGTGATAGGAGATCGGCTGGACAGGGATCTTCAGCAGGGTGGGGGCTTCGGATAACGCCAGCCTTTTGGCATCTTTGGTAGCGCCGATACCGGGTGTGAGGGGGTCGCCGGGATAGATGGGCATATCCATTACCGAACCGCGCTGGACCCCATATTCATTTTTGAAGGCGCCCTTTGGATAGACATCACCGTCGTAATAGCCGTCATCCTTCGGATCGGAATAGATCAGACAGCCGATGGCGCCATGCTCCTGTGCCACCTTAGGTTTGATCCCGCGCCAGGAGCGGCCGTATTTGGCGATGACGATCTTTCCCTTTACCGAGATCCCCAGCCTTTCCAGGTATTCATAATCCTCCGGGATCCCATAGTTGACAAATACGAGCTCCCCGGTCACATCCCCATCGGGCGACCAGCAGTTATAGGTAGGAAGCTGTTCGGAGGTCTGACCCGAAGTGGCATCCTCCTTCAACGGCCTCTCCGCAAGAGTAGCCTTGAAAGAAACGGGTCCTGTCATTTCCAATAGCCGCTCTTTTGGGGTAGGGAAGGGAACATAGAAGGTCTCGATCTGCACATCGTACCCCCAGTTCTTGTACTTATTATAAAGGTATTCGGCATTGGCTTTGTCCCAGGGTGACCCGACATGATGGGGGTGGGCGGACATGATCCGGATGCCGCTGTCGATATTGGCCGCGCGCAGATAACCGTCAAAAGTCGATTCGAGGTCCAGTTGTTGCCGCACGGCGGATTCGGGAAAACCTGACAAGGTCTTGGTTTGCGGTCGGCCCGGCAGCCCGGCCAACAGGAGAAAGATGAATGCTAGTTTTCTCATGTGAGGTTGTTTTGTGTCTGTGCCGGGGGTGGCTGCAGACGGTTATTGTAGGTGGAGTAGTCTGGTGGCATTATCTCATACTCCTCCAGCATCAGCGGGGAAGTAAAGATAAAATCCGCCGAGGCCCGGTCGCACGCAAACGGGATGTTCCAGGCGACGGCCAGGCGCAGCAAGGCCTTGATGTCCGGATCATGCGGCTGGGCTTCCATCGGGTCCCAGAAAAAGATCAGCATGTCGATCTTCCCTTCGGCAATGCGGGAGCCGATCTGCTGGTCGCCGCCAAGCGGGCCACTCAGGAACTTACTCACAGGCTGACCCAAGGCCTGTTCGACCAGCGTCCCGGTCGTGCCGGTACCGTAAAGCAAGTGTTGGGAAAGCGCGTCTTTATTATAAACCGCCCATTCGATCAGCTCATTCTTTTTGTTGTCGTGAGCTACCAGGGCTATCCGCTTTGCGCTGCTCATTTTTCTCACGGGCGTTTGCATACGCTGTTCGTTATGTTTGCTGAAAGATACGTCGAATGTCTGGACTGGGCTCCGCCCAGTTTGGTTTCATTTTAAGAAGATTATAACAACTCACAAAAAATCTTTACCCCCATCCCGCGTTCTAACCACCTCTACCCTTTAGACAAAATGAAAAAGCGAAGCTGGCTGATCGTACTTGTGTTATTCTGTGCCCACATTGGTCGTGCGCAGCAGGCAGGCCCTGTCCAGCCAGATTCCGCGGCAGATTCCGTCACCGCACTAGGTACTTCGGGCGCCACAATTTTCCTGGAGTTTACCGCAACTTCAAATGGATCCAATCGGGTGATGTTGAAATGGGATACCGATAGCGCGGCGGATGGAAATTATTTCGTTATCGAACGGAGCTCCGACGAAATGCATTATGAGACGATCGGCGTAGTGAGGGTAGTCGCGGGAACAGATCATTATGAGATCATGGATGGAGCGGCGCCAAACGGATCGGATTCTTACCGGATAAGATATACCGCAAGGACAGGTGCACGGGTATACTCGAAAACGATGCAGCTGAGTTTGTCCGGCGCGGTTGATTTCAAATTCTATCCTAACCCGGTTGACAAACTCTTCATTGTGCGAACGGATCATACGATGGACCTGGAAGTCATCGACGCTGCTGGGGTTGTTCGGCTAAGCAAACGGTTGCAGGCCGGGATACAGGTTATTAACGTTTCTTCGCTTGAAAAAGGGGTTTACATTCTGCGAGTAACTGATAAAGAAAGCAATAGAGCTGTTTCCCACCAGCTTGTGAAGAATTAAAAAAGGATAAAAAAATAAAATTACCGGAAAATGGTATTGCAGAATTGATTATTATCCTATACCTTTATCTCGGTTTTTCATAGGATATTGGATTTTAAAACGGGGTTGAATTTCTATTCAGACCCCTTTTTCATTTTAAATGCATACTGCATCGAATTCTTCCCCTCCCGGATAGCTCCAATCCGCGCCGGATCAGCAAAAGCAGGTATTTGTACGCTCCCGCATAGGTATAAGTTCGCAAGGCCTCCCGCCGGATATATTCTCTTCACACTGATCACAAAAAAAGAGGCCATCTAAAAATAGACGGCCGATGCTTACTAACTCAATTAAATAAAAAAGTGCGAACCGGGCTCCGCCCAGTTTTATAAATTTTGCATTTCCTTCACTTTTTCCCGGATCTTGTTTTCAATCTCTGTAGCCAGTTCCGGGTTATCGTGTAGTAATTGTTTGACCGTATCACGACCTTGTCCCAGCTTGTCGGTTCCATAGCTGAACCAGCTGCCGCTCTTCGCAATAATACCCAGCTCCACTCCCATGTCGACGACCTCGCCCATCTTCGAAATGCCTTCGCCGAAGACGATATCGAACTCCGCAGCCCGGAAGGGAGGCGCTACTTTGTTCTTCACCACCTTCACTTTTACCCGATTGCCTACCGCCTCTTCCCCATCCTTGATCTGTGCCATGCGCCGGATATCCAACCGGACCGAAGCATAGAACTTGAGCGCATTTCCGCCGGTCGTCGTTTCCGGGTTGCCAAACATCACCCCGATCTTTTCACGGAGCTGATTGATAAAAATACAGATGGTATTTGTCTTGCTGATCGTGCCCGTCAGCTTCCTCAAAGCCTGCGACATCAATCGGGCCTGCAACCCCATTTTGCTGTCTCCCATCTCACCCTCCAGCTCACCCTTAGGTACCAGCGCCGCAACCGAGTCAATGACCACGACATCAAGCGCGCCGGATAGGATCAGCCGGTCCGCAATTTCCAGCGCTTGTTCACCATAGTCAGGCTGGGAGATCAGCAGGTTGTCGATATCCACTCCCAGCTTCTGTGCATACGCGCTGTCAAAAGCATGCTCCGCATCGATGATCGCGCACATGCCGCCCTTTTTCTGTGCTTCCGCGATAATATGAGTAGCGATAGTGGTCTTACCAGACGATTCGGGTCCATATATTTCAACGACCCTGCCTTTAGGCAGCCCCCCAACCCCAAGCGCCATGTCCAGGCCGATCGAACCGGTGGAGATCACCTCCATGGGGTCCTGATTTCTTTCATTCATCATCATCACGCTCCCTTTCCCAAAGTCTTTGTCGATCTTATCCATCGTCAGCTTTAACGCCTTCAATTTTTCTGCGTTTGACATAATCGTAATTTTTAGTTCACCCAAATTTATTGATTCACCAAAGGTAGGGGAATTTAGTTATTCACACCTAATTTTTTTAGTATTTTGTAGCTAATTTTTTTGGGTGGCGCGCCGCGAAGTTCCCGCAGGCCCAAAAAAATTCTTCCTCAGGCAACGGGATTTTCCTAAACTGCATTTAATAGATGGAATGAACCTCACCGAAGATTGAATGAACCTCGCCGAACAATTGGAAGATGCCCGGGCAGGCAACGCCGCAGCACAGAAAGCCCTCTTCGACCATTTCGCGGACTCCATGATGGCCCTCTGCTGCCGCTATGTGAAAAACCGCGCGGACGCCGAAGAGCTCTTGTTGGACGGTTTTTATAAGTTCTTTAAGCACCTGAAGGATTTCCGCTACCATGGTGAAGCGGCTCTCTATGCGTGGATCAGGACGACCATGGTCCGGGAATGTCTGATGTTCCTGCGCCGCCAACGGGCATTTTCGATGCTGACAGCCGAACCGGCTGAAACCGCGGCGGATATCGCCCCGGAGGGTGAGCCGCTGGCCGGGCTGTCCGCAGCCGAGATTTTAGACCTGATCATCCGGCTGCCGGTCGGCTACCGTACCGTCTTCAACCTCCATGTCATCGAGGGCATGGAGCACAAGGAAATTGCCAAGGCCCTGGGTATCTCCGAAGGGACCTCGAAGTCCCAACTGAGCAAGGCCAGGATGTTATTACAAAAATTGCTGCTGCAAAAAGGAATACATTATGTCAAACGAAAGACCCAATGAGTTTTTACCCTGGCGGGCGAAGCTAACGGGGGTGGAAGCCACCCCGGGATATGGCCTCGACGATACCGAACAAAGCTGGCAACGACTCGCGGAACGGCTAGGGAAACGGCCGCGACGGCGGGGGATCGTGTGGTGGATCGCGGCGGCCTGCGTAATATTCGTTTTCTTGCTGCCCGGCACCATTTTTCGGGTCCGCCCCGTTGTTCATCACCACGCACAGCTTCTGCCGCCCACCCAGCGGCAGCCGGTCACTCGGGCTCAGTCCGGACCTCAACCTACTCCGCTCGCGGGCGGGGCCACCCTTCCGGCACACGATATTTCTAATTATGGCGAAATCGCCGC
>DATMLR010000003.1:0-11555 GCA_035570015.1 Puia sp. | reverse complement strand
GCTGACGGCCAACTCTTTGCTATATGACCGGGTGTCGGTCCTTAACCATCTGCAAAATCGTGAACACGATGAGGAGGTGAGCTATTCGGATCGGAGGCTCTTTATAGGATTGGCGAGCGCCGCGCCAATGGCCTGGAAACTGACGGTCAGGAGCGCGATGAAAACCGCGGCACCGCCGGCCAGGACAAAGACCCACCACTGGATGCTGATCCGATATGCAAAATTCCCGAGCCATTTATCGAGGGCGAACCATGCGATCGGGGTCGCGATCAATACTGCAAGGAGGACCAACCGGATGAAGTCCCGGGACAGCAAAACGACAATACTGGTGGCGGAGGCACCAACGACTTTTCGTACGCCGATCTCCCTGGTGCGCCGCTCGATCATAAAGGCGGTCAATCCGAATAGGCCCATACAGCCGATGCCGATGGCGAGGATGGTCATATAGAGAACGACCTGGTTGAAGCGTTGGTCGGATTGATAGAGTTTGTTGAACGTCTCGTCCAGGAACGTATAGTGGAAGGGTCTGTCCGGCGAGAAGCGTTTCCATTCCCGGCCAATCTGCGCGATGGTATGATCGAGGCCCGCGGGTGCGACCTTGACTGTAAAATTATCTTGCCAGTCATTATTGAGTAAAAAGGCAAATGGTTTAATCTTCCGCTTGAAGGAGGCGAAATGAAAATCATCCGCAACGCCGATGATCTTCAGATAATAGATCGTGTCATTGTCCTTCCCCTGCTGGATCAGTTGGCCGACGGCGGGTTCGTGAATGCCAAGGTCCCGGATGGCGGTTTCGTTCAGGATGACGCTGCCGGAGAGGCGACTGGTCTGCCCGGCCAGGCCGCTGCTGACGCTGTCAGAAGGAAAGGCAGCCGAGAAATTGCGGCCTTCTTTGATGTGGATACCCAGCACGTCAAGGTAGTCATAGCTGATCCCGATAAAATTGATCAATTGGCTGTTCTGCGAGCCTTTGAGGTTCATGAACGTCGTAGAGTTGAGACCGCCGAAGACGCCGGTAGCGAAGGCGGCGCGGTTAACGCCTTTGATCATCGCCAGTTCGCCCAGCATGGCTTCACGGTCGGAGTGCGAAAAGTTACCCGCACCGTCGATAACCATGACCTGGTCTTTATTGAAGCCCAATTTGGCGTTCTGGGCATAGTGGATCTGTTGTACCATCACCACCGTACCTGCGATCAACGCGACGGAGATCGTGAACTGGAAGGTGACAAGCGCCTTCCGAAGGTCGAAGGCCGGCCGCCCGGTATAACCCTGACCTTTCAGCACCAGGACGGGTTTGATCCCGGAGAGATAAAGCGCAGGATAAATCCCTGCTGCCAGACCGATGAGCAGGATCACGGCGAGAATAACCCCCAGCAAGACCGGATCGGCGAGCACGCCAAGCGAGAGGTTCTTTTGGATGAGGTCATTGATCGCGGGCAGCAGGAATCGCGCCAGCGCAAGGGCCAGCACGAACGACAGCAGGACTGTCATGACAGATTCGATCAGGAACTGCCGGATCAGCGCGCCGCGGAGCGCGCCGGTGACTTTGCGGACCCCGATTTCCTTGGCGCGGAGGGAGGCCTTGGCGGTGGAGAGGTTGATGTAGTTGACACAGGCGACGGCGATGACGAAAAGCCCGATGATGGAAAAGATGTAGATGTAGAGGGCGTTGCCATTTGGTTCGATCTCCCACTTCAGGTCTGAACGGAGATGGATATCCGTCAGCGGCTGGGCATAGAAGATATTCTTGCCTTCTTTGTCATTCTTATGGTAGAGCGCCTGGACCTTGGCTACGACCGGGCCGATAGTCGTATGCGGTTTCAGGCGGACATAGGTATAGAAATTGTACCAGTCCCATTGGCCGTCGATGTTGCCGCCGAGTTTCCTGATCGGGACCAGAAAGTCGAAATGGAAATGGGCTGCTTCGGGAACGTCCTTGAGGACGCCGGTGACCTTCATATCGCCTATGTCCGTGCGCAGGATTTTGTCCATGGGCTCCTCAGCGCCGAAGTACTTACGGGCGGTGGTCTGGGTGATCACGATGGAATTGAGTTGCTTAAAGGCCGTGGCGGCGTTGCCTTCGACAAAGGGGAAGGTGAAGACATCGAAGAAGTTGCTGTCGACGCGGAATAGCCGTCCCTCGGTAAAGGTCTTTTCGCCATAGTGAATCAAATACTTTCTGTCCCAGTCGGGGAAGAAGCGCGTCGCCTGCTCCACTTCGGGGATCTCCCGCAGCATGGCGGGGGCGAGCACGGGCGGCGTGGTGGCGTCGGGCAGACGGGAGTTGTCGTCGTTGACGAAATCCTTGACGATCCGGTAGGTACGATCTGCGTGGAGATTGAAGCGGTCGTAGCCGGTTTCCTCGCGGACGAATAGGAAGATCAGCAGGCCGCAGGCGATGCCCATGCCAAGGCCTAAGATATTTATGGAGGAGATGACCCGGTGTTTGCGGAGGCTCCGCAGGGCGATTTTCAAGTAGTTGCGCAGCATGGGGTTGTGCGCGCTAAGGTTATGCCGGATTGGATCGCAATGATTTACAATGGGGTGACTGGGTGGGTGGGGAGGGGGAGTACGGTAATGATACAGGGGGTGTGCGGTTATGATACAGGGGCTCCGCTGAAGGCGGCTTATGGAATATTCGGGGTTGTGCATCTAAGCGGGTTAACGCAATCCTGATTATTATGAAAAAATTGTTACTGTTTTGGGCTGTCGGAGCGCTCAGCCGGGCCACGGCGCAAACGGGGGATACCCAGGGGGTATCGATGCAGTTGACCGCCAACTCTTCGCTGTATGACCGGGTGGCGGTCCTTAACTATCTTCAAAATCAGGAATACGACGATGCGGTCGCGTATCTCGCGCCGATCCTGAAAGCGGATTCGGGGAATGCGGCGTTGCTGGGGTATGCGGGTTATGCTTACTATGAGACCGAAGACTACCGGGCGGCGGGTGCCTGCTACCGGCGGTTGCTGGCGATGGATTCGGTTAATATCCCGGCGTTGCATTATTTGCTGCTGATCTCTATGAATGATTATCCTGCGGAATCTTTGGAATATGCGAGGCGGCTGGTCCAGTTGCAGAAAGGGCGGGCGCCGTGGTGGCGGATGCAGGGCGAGATTTACGCGCGCATGAACGCGCGGGATTCGGCGTTGGTCTATTTTGACAAGGCGTATGCGCTGGCGCCCACCGATCTCCGGACGATCGCGGGGCTGGCGGATGTGTTGATGACCGGCAAGAATTTTGACCGGGTGGATACTATCGTCGATCAGGCTTTGGAGCGCGATTCGCTGAACCCAACGCTGAATAAGCTGGCGGTCCGGTCGGCGTATCTGTCACAGCGTTACGTGCGGGCGATCGTTCCGGGCGAACGGCTGGTGCGGTCCGACGATCCGTCGGGGCAGGCGCTGACGTCGCTGGCGCTTTCGTATTATAACCTCAAGGCTTACCCCGATTGTATCCGGGTGTGTGAGCATATGATGGACCTGGGTTTGACGGACCAGGCGGTGTATTATTATGAGTCGAGGGCCTGGACGAAGCTCGGCCAGTATCGGACGAGCGATTCGCTGCTTCGGATTGCGCTGAAGATGTCGATCGAACCGACGACGGAGTGGTATTATTTCGATCTGGCGGCGAATCATGACGCCCTTCGGGAGTGTCGGGAGGCGGTGGCGAATTATGATACGGCGTATTATTTGTTCCGGGATCCGACGGTGTTGTATACGTGTGGGAGGATCTGTGAGACGGAGATACATGATCTGGCGAGGGCAAGGAAATACTATTTAAGGTATTTGGCGGTGGCGCAGCCGAAGACGAAGGAGGAAAGGGAGGCGGTGGAGTATGTGCGGAGGAGGTGGGGGAAGGGAGCCCGGCCACCGAAGTGACCGGGCGGGAAGATAGGGGTTGAGATCGGGGTGGGCTAGGGCCACAACTGCCCTTCATCATAGGCGTTGCAAGTGTCACAGGACGCGCCTGCGAGGGGCGGAGATGAGGGATATCCGTGTCGATATACCTGGTTGACATCATTGAAATAATCCACAACCTGCGTGGTATCCGCTTTATTGACCAAGGTTGGGACAATACAGTAAGCGAGCCTGTTCTTGGTCCCTGTTAGCGGGGCCTTCAACATAAAATAGAAGCCGATCTTCCATTTATAATTCGCGAGATTGACTCCGTTGGTCATCCTGGTCTCTATTCCCGGCAGCGTGTTGGCGAGATAACCTTGAATATCGGAAGGATCATATAAAACACCATTGCTTTGCAAATATGAATTGTTCCGGTACCCGTTGACATTGGTGAATGCCTGCGCGTCCGGAATAGGGCCGATGGTGTTGAAGTAATTTCCGCTCAATTCTTGTTGGAGAAACTCTGTTTTGGTCAGGCCGGGGCTTTTCCTTGTCAGCAAATACAGCGTAACGAGGTTCGTGAGGACCAGCAGAACGATGACCCACACAGCGATGAGTGTTTTTTTCATATCGAGTTTTTTATTTTGAATAACCAAATTTCTGCCGGAACGGGCTTCCCGGCAACGGTGTTTTTCCCGTATTTTGGACTGCCTACAATTGTACGATGCTCCGCCTGATGGCTTCCAATGCAAGGCCGACGCGGCTCTGCACGTTCAATTTCCTGAAGAGGTTATCCCGGTAGCCATCGACGGTCCGCTCCGCGACGAACATCTTGGCAGCGATTTGTTTGTAGGTGAGGTCGGAACAGGCCAATTGGAGGAATTGATGCTCCCGGTCGGAAAGCGTGAGCTTTGCTTCTTCTTCCTGATGGCGGATGAGGCGCCGGTAATTGATATTGGCGGCGTCGGCATTGTAATATCCGTGCTGATTTATCTGCAGGAGAGCTTGCTCGAGCTCGTTTGGATGGATTTCCTTGAGCAGGTAGGCGCAGCATCCGGCTTTTAGCATATTGATGATGCTGTAGTCATCGGACTTCATCGAGAGCGCCACCATTTTTATTCCGGGATATTCGCGGGAGATAGTTTTTGCGGTCTGGCAGCCGTCCATGATGGGCATCTTGACGTCGAGCATGAGAATGTCTGGCGGGGCAGCAAGACCTCTGATCTTCCGGAGACATTCTTCGCCGTTGAGAGCTTGCAGTACGATGTGAAACTCCGGCAGGGTGTCGACCAGAAGGCTGAGTGAGCTAAGGAACAGCTGATGATCGTCGGCAAGTCCAATGGAAATCTTCATATCGATTGGGTTTTATGTAATCTGATCGTGGTACTGGTGCCTTCGCCCGGTGCGGATATAATATTGACTTCACCGCCGATGGCCTTTGCCCGTCGCCGGATGTTGCCAAGCCCTATGCCATTGTGCAGCGCTTCATCGACGTTAAATCCACTGCCGTCATCCTTTACAATAACGGTCAGCCCATCCTTTGCGGAAATGCTGATGTCAATGTGGTCGGCTCCGGCATGTTTAATAGAATTCTGGAGGGTTTCCTGGATGATCCGGAAAAGGATGATCTGGGTATTACTGTCTAGCGGAAGGTTGTAAGATGGGACTTCCAGGTTGACGGATACTGATTGCCCTGCATTGATGCGAGCTGCCTCCGCCTGGAGGTTGTCTATGATGTTAAAGAGGTCCAGCCATTCCCGGTTGAGGGCTTTGGACAACCCGCGGATATCCTGGATGGCCTTCCCGAGCGTCTCCTGGGCGGTGAGTAAGGTAGCCGGAGGCTGCGCGATGGAACGTTCGGTGATCCCGAGCAGCATTTTGGTGCTACTCAGCAATTGGCCTATGTGGTCGTGCAGCTCTTCGCTTATCTGGGTAAGCGCTTCCTCACGGGTCTCGAACTGCGTCTTCAACAGTTCGCTCGAGAACAGAGCCTCCATATCCTTTTTTTCCTGGTAGTGCCTGTTCTTCCGTTTGTTGAAATAAAGGACATATGACACCAGGAAGCCGGCGACAAGGGTAAAGATGGAACAAATGATTATGACGCCTTGGATAAGCGAATTTGACTTCTCTTCCATATAAATGCTATTGACCAGCTCAAATACAAGATCCAGTTCAGTGCGCCAAGGAGAAACAGCCGGACATTGGCCCCTTTGTCGGGCAGTCTGATCAGCTGCGAGCGAAAGCAAAAAACTACAATGGTGCCGAAATAAAAGAAAAACAACCCGGTGACGACCCAAAAGGGTGGATATTTCAGTGGCTGAAGCAATACGGTTCCTTGCAGCAACCGCCGATAGTAGATGCAAGAAAAGAGTACGACGAATACCGAGAGGCTGATCCGGCTGGTGCTGCTGTAGCTCATGAAATTGGTACCTGCCAGGTCGAAGATGTAAACCAGCAGAAAGGCACCAAAACCTGCCAGGAGCCATCGCCGGAGGTTGACCGTGTCAAGGAATTTGTAAAGGATTAAGGTATAAAAACATGCTTCGACCAGCATAAACGGGACAAAAACGTTGTAGTTGTTTGGCCGATTCAGAATATAATGTACATAAAAGCCAGTTATCTCTACCCCAAGCGTCAGAGCCATAAACAAAGTGAAGAAGCGCCACCAGCCGCTTCTTGGGCTGGTGAGGGTGGCCAGCGCTACCAGAAGCGCTAACACCTCCGCCATATTGCTTGGATTGGATAAAAAATCGATTATGGCCATAGTTGTCCTTCATCGAATGCGTTGCCGTCCCCGCTGTCGTCTGCTGTTTCCGGGCCGCCGGACAAAATTATTGGTCTCTGGCAGTAGGGTAGTCCTTACTTATTACGCTACCGACAAATTACTTCATTATCAATCAACTTCCTACCGTTAAAACACCCATTTTTTCTGGAATAGGCGACATTGGGGTCTTCATGGTGTTTCGGGAGTGAGCGAACATGCAATTAACACGAGCGATACGGCCTTTTTCCCGTATGGGGCGTCCCAGACAGAATCTAATTTGGCGCAGAATTCCACAAACAATTTAAAATTGAACGTCATGCTAAAGAAACATTTTTCCTATCTGTCCCTCCTGGGGCTGCTTACTGCTTATTCCTGCCAAAGCGGAAGCAAGCTGGCTCAAACGCCAAAAGACCATCAACCTGCGGCCAGCGCACTTAAACAGAGCATTCCGGTTGAAAGCCCGTGGCTTTATTTTGGCCATTTCCCGTATGTGACCAAAGACGGCACACTTTCAACCGCAAATCTAATACAGGATATCATTCAAGAAATACACCAACATCGACAGTGGCGATGTGCGATTTTCCGTTGGGGTGGAGGTAAAACTGGTCGCGAATTTCTCGACAGTGAAAGGCAGTGTCAACTTGTCGCTTACGGGCCTTGGGGTAGCGGCTTCGGCTGGGAAGATAAGCGGAACGATCTCTTTGTCCTTATATGGAGCCAGTTTGTCGAGGATCTCGGAGGCGTTCACCACGACCAGTTCGATCACTGCGGAAACAATCGAGAAAATACTTCAGCAAGTGGCTACGCTGAAAATCATCAATATATGACCCGGGGACCACGATTTCGCCGTATGTAATCGATATCAAGCCCCTGGATACGGTTAAGCCGATCGATTGGCTTAACCTACAGCAAAAGGCAAACAGTATGAATTCAAGTTTCAAATTGAGTAGTAAGTGATACATGAGGTGTACTCATGATTGGGCGGTCTATTAGGATTTCTTTTTTGGGGGCTTTGCCTTGGGGCTGACCTTGGGCTGAGTGGCCTGCGCCTGTGCGGCCATGTGTTCGGCGATGAGTTCGGCGGTAAAGCGGCTGATGGTGTCGGGGTCCATGATGATGGATTGGGTATTGTTTTGGGCCTTATAGCCCGTGCCGCCGGCCTGGCCGCTGATGACGAAGACGCCTTCGCCGCTGGTTGACCAGTTGGTGGAACCTTCGCCGGCGACCTTGCCGTCTGCGACAAAACCCTTGGTATGGCTGATCTGGTTAGTGGCGGAATTACCGATCACGAAATGGGTGTTGTATGCCGTCGGGTTCTTGGCGATATCGGAGTTGAGGAGGGTCTTTTCGGTCTTGCTGCCGGTCTGGCTTTTGTCAAGGGTGATCAACATGGTGATGGATGGGTCCATGGCCTTGGCGAAGATGATGTCGTTGAGCTCCTGGTCGTCATAGCCGTACATATTAAGATATAGGGAGACTGTGACCCGGGAGAGGACGTATTTGAGGATATCGTGGACGTCGTCGCGGCCGACGTAGAAGAGGTGGAACATCGTACTGGCATTGGTGTCGTAGGCTTGTTCCTTTGTGTACTGGGCTAGTTCGCTGATCTGGAAGGTGGCGAGGTTTTGACCGGTGCCGAGGGCGTTGCTGGGGGATTGGGTGTAACCGGGGGATTTGCGGGTTGATGGGCTGTTGCTTGGGGATTTGCGCGTTGACTTTGCCATAATGATAAGATTGTGAGTGATGGTGAAGTATTGGGAAGATAAGATGTTTTGGGGAAGTAACCAGAAACATGGGTGTTTTAATGGGTCGGTAGGCGGGCCTGCAGGTGTCCGAAGTGGGGCCAAAAATGGGTGTTTTCACGGTTGTCTGCTGCGAATAATCGGCTTATTTTTCCCTTATTTTTTCAGCCTCAAAATAGATTTCATGCGAAAACTTCTCTTCGTTCTGCTACTTAGCTATTCCCTGGTCAACACCTTATGGGGGCAAGCAGCCTGCGACAATTCGTTATGGCAGCATGTATATAACCCAAGCAGGTTCACGGTCTGGAAAAGATGCACTACTGTCACGGGAGTGATCAAAGCAATGAAAAAGGAGCCCGACGGCGATTTCCACATCCAATTGCTACTGGATCCGGGGCAGCCTCGGTTCCTCAATCAGCGAAATATTGATGCGCAGAACGGGTGCCTGGTGCTCGAAATTATCTGCTACAACAAGGTAAAGCAGCCGGATGCGGTAGACGCTTGCAATAACTGCCCCGAGAATGTGACGATTCCCAGGATTGGCGATCATGTACAGGTGACGGGTTCGTTTGTAAAGGACCTGGAGGCCAATCATGGTTGGAACGAGATCCATCCGGTGTCACAAATCGTGCCAGCCTCATAAGATTCAAACCATAAGAATGAACCGGATTCTTCTGTTTACAATGTTGTTATTAACGTCGGATTTGTTGGTCAAAGGACAAGGGATGGTTTGTACTGTCTGTTCTGGTGAAGACACAGTGATTGCGACAAGGGAGGGTAGCGGTAACGCTTTCTATTTGGAATTCAAAGCGAAGATTATTTGGGGCAAAAAGGGACCTAGTACTAAAATTCTGGTAGGTAAAAACCTTAGCAGGGAATTGGCGATAGCGGAATATAAAAACGCACTTGGGATAGAAATTAGTAAACGGTCCGCTGGGAAGACAGCATCTGGAATCATAAGGTTTATTGATCAGTTTTGCCAGCAGAAAGTGAAAACATTTTTTGACATGCCTGTTGAAGAGGTGCCCACCGCCCTCGCAAATATACAGTTACAAAGGGGGTATTACCTGGACTTGATCAAACAAGGGGATTTCTTTTTGATCTCGTTGCTGGGAAAGGATCCGCCGATAGACATCCTGAAATGGGACAATGCCAATCATCGGTATGAGTACGAACTGGCGGCGCTGAATGACCCTGATGTACAAACCGCAATTTCAGATATCTTATTTCTTAAAAACAAGTGTTGCAAATTGGATGCGCCGGATCTTTTACTCCGGGCCGACGCCGGAGGGGGGTATGAACTAATAGTGGGTTACAAAAAGGGAAAGCTGTCCGCTACCAAGATCATCCTTCCCCCGGATAGGGCAAACGGAATGATCGGAGTATCGAATGAAAGGCCTGGTCACATTGTTTCAGATCGGAATAAGGCGTTTGCCGTAAAACCTTCGACGGATAAGCAACTGAGCCACCAGATCAGCTATTCTGAGAATTTGAAGCAACTTGAAACGCGGTCCGCCGATGCGATGTACATCGAGTCCATCCGGCAAAAAATCAACCTTCCCTGTGCCGGTTGTATGGTTGCAGATAACGAAACCTTACTGATCTACGACCACAAATGCGGCAAATTGTTGTATAAGAAAGCCGGCGATTCGCGCATTGCGGTACTGACCGATATAAATGACCTGAAGCTTCAATATAAAAAGCCTTTTCGAATAAAGGTTGTCAATTTTAATCGATATTTATATAACCTAAATTTTGCAACCAGCGATATTGCGTTTACAAGTTCGGAGTCTGCGGTAATGCAACAATATTTAATAGCCGGGACCAACAATGGCCAGATCTCTCCGACAAATACCTATACAAATGGAGGGACGATGAACGCGGGAGATTATATTTACAGCAGCATTTCTGCCTTCAAAGCAAGCATCGATGTGATCCTTAGTAGGATCAACAGCTTCTACCTGCCGATCTATACACAAAGGCAAATGGCAAGGCTGGAGAAATTGGGAGATAGTTTGGCAAAGCATACCCGTCTTAAGATAGATTTGAGTCAAATGGATTCAATCAATGGCGTTGGCCAGGCAATGATCGAGCTTGCCAATACTCAAGTGAAACGTGACAGTACGCTTCGGAATGATACTGTTGCCATAAGGAAGAGAATTCACCTGCGACAATATGACAGTTTAGTTCGAGTGATTATAGACCAAAACAAATCAAAACCCAGAGATATTGCCCGGGATACTACTGCATTCAAAGCACTGACCCAGCATTTTCATGATAGCCTATCGCAATCCATATCAACCGACAGCCTGGTTCTCAACAAACGGGATAGCGTACTGAAGGAGGCGAGGGTATTGAGAGACAAATTCCTTGATCTGGGTAGATATTGCGATTCGTTTATCGACAACAGGATTTATGCCTATTCATTGTGTACGGATTCCTTTAATTGTTGCGCAAGCCCACAGGAAACATATGCTCATTTCGATAATATGGTGAATAACATTTCGAGGCAAATCTATTTTGTGAAGTGGGCGAAAATGATATACGATTCTATAACGGCCG
Organism: Puia sp.; assembly: GCA_035570015.1. GTDB lineage: Bacteria > Bacteroidota > Bacteroidia > Chitinophagales > Chitinophagaceae > Puia. The sequence continues at coordinate 648 of DATMLR010000003.1, read as the reverse complement.
CGCCACCAAAACCACCCACGGTTACAACCGGGGGACAGCAGCAGCAGCCGAAAGCGGACGATTCAGTCAAGGCCACGATATTAGCAATAAGCACGTCGGATTTGAAATTCAAAAACGGGAATATCTCGGGGATATCCTTGCACCTTACGCCGGATACAACGAAGCCCGCGAAGGCTGCGACGGCCCCGGATCCTTTCGCGGCGATTGATTCTTTATGGTTTTCCTTCGAGAAATCTATCCCGACGGATTATGTGATGCGTCAGATCATCTTCCGGAACAACCTGATCAGCGGTAATATGTCGTATACATCACCGCCTATTTTCCCTTATGGAGATAGATTTGGGTTGGTTTTGCAAATGCCGGTTGCGGATTCCGTGAAGCGGATGGGTACAATGCCGTCAAGTACAGTTACCATGTCGGCGGATCTTACGGTTGTCGGGAGGGCCCTTTTCAGTTTTAGCGCAGGTACTTTTTTCGGTTTTGGACTCAACAACGATACGTATGAATGGCAGCAAGTACCTGCCCTTGGTAGTAACACCGTGCAATCGAGCTCGCCTTACCAATTGGTGAAAACCGGAAGCGGTTCGAATCCCATCGGGGCAGTCGGTCTTGCGAATGTGACGTGGCCTTGGCCGTCGGGATTGTTTC
>DATMLR010000002.1:0-19145 GCA_035570015.1 Puia sp. | reverse complement strand
AAATGTTTGCTGCGGGCATACAGTGTGCGGTGTTCGGCATAACCGCCGAAACCGTACCGCGTCCCGTGCGCCCGAAGCGTCCGGCTGATATAGGCTGCCAACCGTTCAGTATCCGCGATGTCTTCCGCGCTTAGATCGGTGTTGTCTTCCGTAAAATCGAATGGATAGAGCCGGTCCCGTGCCGGGTCGAAGGGGACCACGGGATGGAAACCGGCGGAATGTTTATACAACCACATTGATCATCCTGTTCTTAACATAAACGACTTTCTTCGGCGGATTGCCATCGAGCCATTTCAGGACCGTCTCATCGGCCAGCACGATCTCTTCCACCTGCTCCTGGGTCGCATCCAGCGCAATATTGAGTTCGGTCCTTGTTTTGCCATTAATGGCAATGGGATAATTCTTTACGGATTCCACAAGATATCGTTCCTCCACTGCCGGATAGGCGGCGTCCAGCACTGATCCGGCGTTGCCCATCAGGTGCCAGAGCTCCTCCGCCAAATGCGGAGCATATGGAGCGAGAATGACGACCAGTTTTTCCAACACCTCTTTCTTATGACATTTCAAGTCGGTGAGCTCGTTGACGCCGATCATCAATGCACTGACGCCTGTGTTGAAGGAGAAGCGTTCGGTCGCGTCTTCCGCCTTTTTGATCGTCCGATAGATGCATTTCCACTCAGCCTCCGTCGCCGTATCCATTGTCCACACCTTTCCCTTGGTCTCGTCGTAAAAGAGACGCCAGAGCTTGCGAATGAAGCGGAATACGCCCTCGATGCCCTTCGTGTCCCATGGTTTGCTTTGTTCAACCGGGCCGAGGAACATCTCATACATACGGTAGGCATCGGCGCCGTATTTTTTTACGAGGTCATTGGGGTTAACGGTATTGTACAACCGTTTGCTCATCTTTTCCACTTCCGATCCGCAGATATATTTGCCTTCTTCGAGGATGAATTGCGCATTGGCATATTCGGGCCGCCATTGCCTAAAGGCAGTCAGGTCCAGGTCGAAGCCATCGACGATATTGACATCCACATGGAGCGGCGTAAAGGAGATGAAGTCCAGATCGATATCGTAATTCCCGTAGAATTCGCGTACGGCCTGAGTAATCAGATCGTGAACCTGGGGATTATTGTCCAACGCTGCCAGGCCGGAGGAAACGAAGATCGGCATTTGGCGGGATAGCTCTTCGATATCGCCGGTACCGCGAAGTTCCAGCCGGTATACGAATCGACTACTGCCCTGGATCATCCCCTGATTGATCAGCCGTTTGTAGGGCTCGTCGTAACCGATCCAGCCGCGGTCATACAGGAATTTCGTCCACATCCGGCTGTACAGCAAATGGCCGACGGCATGTTCGGCGCCTCCGATATAGAGATCGACCTGGCCCCAGTAATCAGACGCGGCCCGGCTACAGAACGTCTCGTTGTTCTTCGGGTCCATATAGCGGAGGAAATACCAGCTGCTGCCGGCATAGCCGGGCATGGTGTTGGTCTCGAGGTGACGGGCAGTCCAGGCGGAGATATTCGCCAGCGGGCCTTCCCCTTCGGGACCCGGGCCATATTTGTCGATATACGGCAATTCAAGCGGGAGCTCTTTTTCGTCAAGCGGGACAGCGATAGAATTATGCCAGGTTATCGGAAAAGGCTCACCCCAATATCGCTGGCGGCTAAATGCGGCATCCCGCATGCGATAGTTAACCTTCCGGATCCCGATTCTTTTCTCTTCGATCTTCCGGATTGCGATCAGGATGGCATCTTTCATGACAAGCCCGTCGAGGAAATCACTGTTCTCCAGGATGGCATCTTTTGTAGGATTGGCCTCGAGACCGTTGAAGGCCTCCCCGATGATATTGGTGACGGGGATCTGAAAGTACTGCGCGAATTTAAAGTCCCTTTCATCGCCGCAGGGAACGGCCATGATGGCGCCGGTCCCATAACCCGCCAGCACGTACTCTGAAGTCCAAATGGGGATATGCAGACCGCTGAATGGATGGATCGCGTACGCGCCGGTGAAACAGCCGGTGATCTTCTTCTCCGCCATGCGTTCCCGTTCGCTACGGCTTTTGACATAGACAAGATACTCGTCCACCGCTTCGCGCTGCTCCGGGGTCGTGATCTTCTCTACCAACTCATGCTCCGGGGCGATCACCATGAAATCAACACCGAATATCGTGTCGGGCCGGGTAGTGTAGACACGCAGCTTTTCGGCGGACGGGTAGCGGAACATCTCAAAGTCGATCTCCGCACCGTGACTCTTCCCGATCCAGTTGGTCTGCATTTCCTTCATGGCGTCACTGAAGTCGACGGTTTGCAATCCTTCGAGGAGTCGTTCGGCATAGTCGGTGATGCGCAGATACCACTGCCGTAGTTTCTTCTTGACGACCGGATAACCGCCGCGTTCGCTGACCCCGCCGATCACCTCATCGTTTGCGAGCACGGTGCCCAGCGCTTCACACCAGTTGACTTCACCAAGTCCGCAATAGGCCAGGCGATAATTCATCAGGATCTCCTGCTTGCGGGCAGGGTCGAAGCCTTTCCAACCGGAAGCGTCGAATCGGATGGTGGGATCTCCGGGACAGGGGTGAGACACATTCCCGCTTTTTCCAAACCCGCTCTCCAACTCGGTGATCGGCCGGGCACGTCCCGCTTTTCGGTCGTACCAGCTGTCGAAAAGCTGAAGAAAGATCCACTGGGTCCATTTATAGTAATCCGGATCGGAAGTCCGGAAAGAGCGGCTCCAGTCGTAGCAGAAGCCGATATTGTCAAGCTGGCGACGGAAGTTGGCGATATTATCGTCCGTTGAGACAGCGGGATGGATGCCGCGATCGATCGCATATTGTTCGGCGGGAAGCCCAAAAGCGTCATACCCCATCGGGTGGAGGACGTTGAACCCTTTCAGCCTTTTATAGCGGGCGAAGATATCGCTGGCGATATAGCCGAGTGGGTGGCCGACGTGCAGCCCCGCGCCGCTGGGATAAGGGAACATATCCAGGACGTAGAATTTCGGTTTGGACGGATCGTTGGTTACTTTGTAGGTCCCGTCCGCTGTCCAGCGCTGCTGCCATTTCTTTTCAATATCTCCGAAGTTGTACTCCATAAACCGTGTTGGAAAAAAGTTAAAAGCTTGTTGGGTCCCGAAATAATGCGAACAAACAATCGTTATGAGGAGGACAAAAGTACATCAAAACCATTATTTTTGTTTATCCCATTAAAACTATCAAATAAGAAACATGGCGCAATTCGGGAAAGGGTATGCCAAACGTTCCACTCCATCCTATTTCATGGCGGTCCTGGGCGTTTCACTGGTCTTGTTCCTGCTGGGTCTGTTGGGTTGGATCGTGATCAACGCCAATAAGCTTGGACAGAACTTCAGGGAGAATATGGAAGTGCAGGTCTACTTTCGTGAAACGGCAACAACCGCGGATAGTGCCAACCTGGTGCAGTTTGTGCGGGCCCAGTCGTACGTAAAATCCTCCGAATATATCTCAAAGGAAGGCGCAAAGAAGCGTTTCGTCGGGGACGGTAACGCCGATTTTTCTTCGGTACTGGACAAAAATCCGCTTCCGGCCAGCATAAACTTCAAGGTCCGCAGCGAATACGCCAATCCGGATTCGCTGGCCAGGGTCACCAAAGAGCTCAGTCAGAACATTGCGGTCAGTGATGTGCAATACAACAAGGCGCTCGTGACCAACCTCGACGAACGGATCCGGAAGATCAGCTTGATCCTGCTGGCGATCACCGTCATTATTTCGGTGCTGGTCATCATCCTGATCGACAACACCATCCGTCTTGCCATGTTCAGCAACCGCTTCCTGATCAAGACCATGCAGATGGTGGGCGCCACTCGCTGGTTCATCGCCAAGCCCATGGACGTCCGCGCTTTGCTCAATGGCGCCATCAGCGGTGTGATCGCGATCGGGCTAATGATACTGGTCATTTTCCTGGCGGAGAAATTCCTTCCACCGATGCAGGCCCTCAGAGACTATGCGCTGCTTGGAGGGATGTTTGCCACCATTTTCGTGCTGGGCATCGGCATCTCCTTTATAAGCACCCACCGAAGCGTGCTAAAATACCTGAAAATGAAGCTGGATGACCTGTATTGAGGGTATTTTGGCCGAAACCGGGATTCCCGTATATTGCAGGCCCATAATTACCATATTTATACATGGCAACTACAAAAAAAGAAACGACTACTCCTGGTGCAAAGACGGTTACCACCGCGGCTAAAACGACCCTTGCGCCTGCCTCCAAGGCAAAGCCGGCAGCTACCAAAAGCCGTCCCTACACCCCCCTGTTCGGTAAGGAGAATTATCGCTGGATGCTGGTCGGCATCGCACTGGTCGCCCTCGGTCTGATCCTGATGGCCGGCGGCAAGAGCGCGGACCCGAATGTGTTCAACAAAGATGAGGTCTATAGCATCCGGCGCATCACCGTCGCCCCGATCCTGATCCTGGCGGGGTTTGTAGTTGAGATCTTTGCAATCTTCCGGAAGGGCAAGCCGACCACTCAAGCGTAATCACGAACACCCAAGCGTAAACATATATGACGATCGTCCAGGCCATCATCCTGTCCATCGTGGAAGGGCTGACGGAATTTCTGCCCATTAGCTCCACCGCTCACATGAAATTCACCAACCCGATTATCGGGGTCGATTCCACTCCCTTTTCGGATCTGTTCGAGATCGTCATCCAGCTCTTTGCGATCCTGGCTGTGGTGGTGGTCTATTACAAGAAATTCTTCGACTTTACGCGGATCAGCTTTTATGTCAAGCTGATCATTGCGATGATACCGGCGGTCATCTTCGGTCTCCTGCTCAAGAAGCACATCGATGCAGCCCTGGAGAACCTCTATTTCATCGCCGCGGTGATGATCGGCGGCGGGGTCATTTTCCTTTTTGTGGACCGGTGGTTCAAGCATCCCCGGATCGATAGCGAGCGCAATGTCTCCAACAAGTCCGCATTCTGGATTGGCTGTTTCCAGGTCCTGTCCATCGTGCTGCCCGGATTTAGCCGTTCCGGCGCGACGATCATCGGTGGCCTGAGTCAGGGTCTGACGCGGAAGGCTGCAGCCGAATTCTCCTTTTTCCTTGCCGTTCCGACCATGCTGGCGGCATCGGTCAAAAGTCTCTGGGATGTCCACAAGGAACATCCCGACGTGCTGTCGAAAAACAATGCGGTCCTGCTGGGCTTGAGCGGTATCGTGACCTTCCTGGTAGCGATCCTGGTCATCCGCTTTTTTATCGGCTTTCTCCAAAAGCACGGGTTCAAGGTCTGGGGTTATTACCGGATCGTCGTCGGGCTCGTGATGCTGGTCCTCTTATGGAGGGATATCATATGATCGTCACTGCGCCCAGGAAGGTGATCAATGGCTGGGCCATGTATGATTGGGCCAATTCAGTGTATAACCTGGTCATTACGACGACGTTTTTCCCGATCTATTTCCTGGCTTCCACTCAACATCATTTCAAAAGCACCAATATCCCTTTCCTCGGCCGGACTTTCGATAACGGCGCGCTATACAGCTTCGCACTTGCCGCGGCTTATCTGATCATCTCGATCCTCTATCCGGTCCTGACCTCCATCGCGGATAACCGCGGCAACAAGAAGAGCTTCATGCAGTTCTTCTGCTATATGGGCGCCACAGGTTGTAGCCTGCTGTTTTTCTTCGACGGTTCGAACCTGGGTTGGGGGATCGGCTGTTTGATGCTGGCCAGCATGGGCTTCGTGGGCAGTCTCGTATTCTACAATGCCTACCTGCCGGAGATCGCCGCGCCCGAAGACCAGGACGCCGTGAGCGCCAAGGGTTTTGCCTATGGCTATATCGGGAGCGTGATCATGCAGGTGCTCGGATTTGTGCTCGTGCTCTCGCTGCACCAAAGTGACCTTTCGCTTCGCTTGACTTTTCTGATGGTCGGCATCTGGTGGGCCGGATTCGCCCAGGTGACCTTTGCCGTGCTGCCGAAAAGCCAGGGCAAAGCTGCGAAGGCCGGATCGATCGTCCAGGCCGCCTTTTCGGAGGTGAGAAAAGTCTATCGGGAGATTCGGAAAATGTCGGTGCTGAAACGCTTCCTCCGCGGCTTCTTTTTCTACAGCATGGGGGTTCAGACGATCATGATGGCCGCCACCATCTTTGGCGACAAGCTACTGCATCTGGATGAGCTCAAGCTGATGGTAACGGTTGTTCTGATCCAGCTGGTGGCCATCATCGGTGCGGTCTGGATGAGCAGGATGTCCGCGAAATACGGCAATTTTCGGGTATTGATGGGTGTTATCGTCATCTGGATTATGGTCTGCATCTCGGCTTACCTGACCGCGGGGAGAGCGGAGCGGCTTAGCGTTTTCCACGATAAGATCGCGCAGTTAAAGCAACAGAAGGAAGACCTGGATGCCCGTAAGACAAAGATGAACGCGGCCGATTACGATCTGCAGGATGCAACGATTGCCGCGGAGCTGTCCCGCTGGCAGCTTGACCTGGCGCCGAGGCAGGAGCCGATCGAATATTCCTTCTATGTGTTAGCCATAACGGTGGGTCTGGTCATGGGTGGGATCCAATCCCTCAGCCGGTCGACCTATTCCAAGCTCATGCCGGAGACAAAAGATACGGCCTCTTATTTCAGCTATTATGACCTGACGGAGAAGATCGCCATCGTAATCGGGATGGGGAGTTTCGGCCTGATCACCCAAAAGCTGGGCATGAAGAATTCGGTGATCTCATTGACTACTTTTTTTATTCTCGGATTCGCCTTCCTGTATGCGGCGCTTTTGAAACAAAACAAGACCGGCACGGTTCCCACCCCCGCCGGCTAAACAATTGATCCCATGCAAGTATATAGTATCCCTACCGGTTTTTTTAAATTAGACGGCGGCGCCATGTTTGGCGTTGTTCCAAAGAGCCTGTGGAGTAAGGTCCATCCGGCGGATGAGAACAACCTTTGTTCCTGGGCCCTGCGATGCTGGCTGATAGAGGACGGCGGTAAACTGATCCTGGTAGATAGCGGGATCGGCGACAAACAGGATGCCCGTTTCTTCAGCCACTACTATCTGCACGGCGACGACAGCCTTGATAAATCTCTGGCCGCGCACGGCTTCCACCGGGATGACATTACGGATGTGCTGTTGACCCATCTGCATTTCGATCATTGCGGAGGCAGTATCGTCCGGAACGGTGACCGGCTTGTTCCCGCCTTCCGGAATGCAACCTACTGGTCAAATTCAAGACATTGGAAATGGGCGACCGAGCCCAATGACCGGGAAAAAGCGTCGTTTCTCAAAGAGAACATCTTACCAATCCAGTCAAGCGGGCAGTTGCGGTTTGTCGATGTGACCGAGCGCGGCGAAGGTCTGGGCGGGGGCGGGGGTCTCCCGGGTGGCGGCGCCGGCGCCATCCTTCCGGGGCTATCGGTCCGGCTGGTTTACGGCCATACCGACGCTATGATGCTGCCCCAGGTGACATATAAAGGCCGGACGATCGTGTTCATGGCCGATCTGCTACCCTCCGTCGACCATATCCCTATGGCCTGGGTTATGGCGTATGATATGTTCCCGTTGACCACGCTAACCGAAAAGAAAGCTTTTTTGGAAGAGGCGGCGGCGGGTGATTATGTCCTTTTCTTCGAGCATGACCCTGTCCATGAATGCTGTCTCCTGGAGAAGACCGACAAAGGTATTCGGAGAGGTCCTACCTTCCGGCTGGCGGAATTGTGAGCCTGCCGTCCGGCGGAGCCGGATTATCAATTCCCTTTCCACTCCCATAAGGAGGACCGTGGGTCGCTGAGCCCCGGCACCGGCTGATAGTGTGCTTTCAGAAAATTCATCCACCAACTGTAATTCGCCGGATTCCTGAACCGGGCCACCTTAACGCTATCCATCCAGATATACCGGGTGCGGTGGCGAAGAAGGTCATCGCCGATCGAATGCAGGATCGTACCATCTTCGTCCCAGTGGTCGTACCATTCCCAGAATTGCTGATAGATCCAGCGGGAGGGGCATAGAATATTGAATTCGTTGTATGCGGATACGAACCCGGTATTGCCGACCGAATAGAGCTGGTAATCGGCCGGTCGGTGCTGACGCAAATATGTCAATGCCGGCTGTTGCATAAAGGGACGCTGATCCCGGAGGTTCAGGTGAGTGGCATGCTGCACGACGGTATAGGTCAGGCTGCAGCAGACCAGGAAGCCGTAGATCAGTTGGGCCGTGGGACTGCTTATGACCCGGTCCTCCGCAAAAGCAAACACGGCGAAGAGCAGGATGGGAACGGCGGCGGATAGAGCGGTAAAATAATAGGAGAAGTCGGAATCCGCGGGCCTCGCGCCGAGCAGCTCCGAACTAAATGATAGCATCAGTCCGGCCAGCGCCGCCACGATCAGGTTTCTTTTCCGGCTGCGCAGCAGCAGGGTGCATACGCCAAGTGTAGCGGCGATCATAAAAGGAAGCTCATAGTTTCCCGCATCAAGCGTTTGCTTGATGGTCCTGAAATGATCTGCCAATGACTTCTTCTGCGTCGTATACCAGGAGAAATTGAATTGAAAGGCATCTTCCCAGAAGTAGCCAAGCGCATGCGTAAACCCGAAGTACAGCAGGAGAGGGCCCAGAACAACTGCGAAACCGCCGATCAAACGGAGGGCCCGCATAGGGACCGATCGGGGGCCTGTAGACATCCAGGACCAGAGAAGGAAGGGGATAAGGAACAACACCTGGTCCTGCTGCATAAAGAAGACCAGCCCGGCCAGCAGCCCGGTCACGAGATCCCGGTAGCGCGATCTTCCGATCAGTACGCAAAAGAAGATCAGCTGGAAGATCGTCGTATACTCCCGGGTCATACCAATCCCGTCGGTGATCAGGAAATCCCGCAGCATGAGATTGAAGAGAAGCGGCAATATCCAGGGAAAAGGAAGCTTATTCCGCTCGCAGGTTTGAAAGAAGATGCCGGTGGCCAGCAAGACCAATGCCCCGTCGATGAGCCAAAGCCCCCAACTGCCAATCCAAAGTCCGAAAAAATTCAGAAAATAGATCAGCGGTGGTTTATGATCGAAAAAGTCGCGGTAGGGCACGCCGCCTTTATACATGACCCAGCCACCATAGCGAAACACTTCTTTGTCATCGAGCGGGATATCGACAGGAGGACAATACAGCAGGGTCAGCAATATGCCCGCTGCCAGGAGAAAGAAAAGGGTGCTATAGGTTCGGTTCATCATCGTAGCCGGAACATCAGGGTCTGGAATGCGGATCGGATAGCTCCCCGCAGAATATAGGCGCTCAGCTTGCTGCGGCGGCGCAGGGCGCCGCCGCGTGGCCTCGTCTTAGTCGTAAATATCCTGCTTTTTTTCAACACAAACCATGCCGTGATCAGCACGTTGGGGGCGAAGCTGCCGGCGGGGACCTCCACGAGCGCTTCGGCTAGCCGCGCTCCGCGCATCAGCCGATAAGGGCTATTGACGTCTCTCACAGCGGAGCTGACTTCGCTCACCCCTGAGCCAAATAGCGTATGAACGATCCCCCTGGAGATTCCGCTGATCAGGCGGCGGCCGAAGCTGGCATCCTTGTCCTCCCTTTCTGCCAGCAGGAGGTCATAACGATCACGGTTATTCCAAAGGTCGGCAAAGGCAGCCGGATCCAGTTGATGGTCCGAATCGATCTGGAACACCCATTCGGCGCCACTTGCGCCTCCGCCGGGCGGGTCTGTGCCGAGCGCGAGCCGGTAACCGCGGAGGATTGCGGAACCATGACCCGAGTTGGACTGGGTGACAACCCTGATCGCGGGGTCGTTGACCTGCTCCAGCACCCGGAGACTGTTGTCCGCCGATCCGTCATCAATAAAGATCGCCTGATACGGAACCCCGGTTTTCTGAAAGAGCGGCTGCCAGTCGCGAAGAAGCGGTATCAGGTTGTCCTGCTCGTTATAGACCGGGATGACAACCGCCAGTGTCGGGTTAACGGCCGGTGTAGGACCGATGGCCAGTGTCGGATTATTGGGCATGGGTTAACCGGGTTAGTGGAAGAATGCCCGTCTCATAAATATCCAGCGCCCGGTCGATCGTCTGGTGCATATCGTAGTACTTGTAATCCCCCAGGCGTCCGGTGATAAAGAGATTCGTCCGCTGTGCCGCTTCCTGCCGGTAGAGCGAGAGGAGGCGTTGATTCGCGTCGCTGGGAATGGGGTAATAGGGTTCATCGCCTTTGTCGGGCAGCGAATACTCGCGGAAGATAATGGTCTTGTCTGTCTTATACCGGCGTTCCGGATGCAAATGCCTGGGCTCGTGGATACGGGTATAGGATATGTCCGGGTCCGGAAAATTGATCACGGAATTTCCCTGGTAGTTGTCGGTATCGATCATCTCCCGATCGAACCGTAGTGTTCGCCAACTGAGTTTCCCATATTTATAATCGAAGAAGCGGTCGATGGGTCCGCTATAGATCAGACAGGCGTTTGGATTCAGCCGGCCTTTCAGCGCATGATAATCCGTGTTGAGAAGCACCCTTATTCGCGGGTCCGCCAGCAGCCGGTTAAAGATGGAAGTATAGCCATTTTCGGGGATGCCCTGCCAGGTGTCGGAGAAATAGCTGTCGTCGTAATTTTTGCGGATGGGTATCCGGTTGAAAATAGAGGCCGGGAGTTGACGCGGATCGGCCTGCCACTGCTTGATCGTGTAAGGTCGGAAGAAGGCCTCATAAAGCCCGCGTCCGAGCTGGGCAAGCGCCTGCTCTTCGAAATTTGCGGGGGATTTGATCGAATTGTCCCTAATGGAAGCCATGAAATTGTCCACTTCAAACGGTTTCAGGTTAACCTGGTAGAAATGGTTGATCGTCTCCAGGTTGATTGGAAAGGGATAGTTCCGCCCATTATGACAGCTCAGTACCCGATGGCGATAATTGTTGAAGGAAGTGAACCGACAAATATAATTCCATACCCGTTCGTTGGACGTATGAAAGATATGCGTGCCGTAGCGGTGGAATTCAATATCGGTCTCCGGGTCGGTTTCGGAATAGCAATTCCCGCCGATGTGATCGCGCTTTTCGATGACCAGCACGTTTTGCCCAAGCTGGCTGGCGATGCGTTCGGCGATGACTGCGCCGGAGAAGCCGCTGCCAACGATGATATAGGTATAATCCTGGAGTTCCATGCCACAAGATAGGTTTCATCTACAGATCCACCAGCGAGCTCAGCGGATACCGCAAATTGCGGTAATAGCTCATATCCACAGACACCTTTCCGACCGTGATCGGGCTTTCGACACGGACCGCGATATGGTTGGGGTCATCCGTTACCCAAACCGTCATCTTCTCCCCTCCCTCAAACATCGTCCCCTTGATCAGCAACGGTCTGAACTTAATCGTCCGGAATTTGGCGTATTTGGTCCGAATGGTCTCCTTTCCCAGATAACGGATGTAAAGGTGATAGACCTGACGGTCGAGGAACATATCGAATGGAATCTTGTCACCGACCTTATGGTGGTTGAAGTCGATATTGCGGGCATAGAAGATGGCGCTCAGCACATCCTGGATACAGTCGGGCACTTTGTAAACGCCGGTACCCGTGATCGCGGTACCAGCGGCCTTGATAAAGGTAACGTTCTCTTTTGTCTTATAACCGCCTTCGTCGACGTCCCTTATGAACTTATATGGTTGAAGGGTCTGGGTATCGATATAGGATTCGTATCGGTCCCGCACCCGAAAGAATTTGTCTTCGAAAGAATAGGTCTGGCCTGCTCCTACGACATGATAGACATCCTTATGATCGAATTTCTCAAGTGTTGTCGTAAAACTCGCTTCACCGGCAGCGAAATAGGCACCGGCTACGGCATAGTATACCCGGTAAGTCAGCACTTCACCGGCCAGGAAAGCGGTATTCCGGATACCCGAGCAAAAGGTCTGGTCCGGTTGGATGGTTGTGTCCTGAGGAGCGGAGGCGGGAGAAGGAGCGTTATGGAGTGTATCAGCGCAGGGGGTGGCCTGTGACAAATCCGTCAGCAACATGATCAAGGCCGTAAAAAGTGCTCTCATCTACTTTTGAATAATTTGATGCGTACGATTAACAAACTTCCTATCAATGCCGGTATGACCAGGTTGATCAGCCAGATGGTAAAGGAGGCGGCGAAGATCCCGATGGTATTGTCATTGAAAAGTTCCAGCACCTGGATGCTCGCCCCCCACCTCAATCCCAATTCCGTCAGAAAAGTGAATGTCGGGATGACAGCCATGATCAGGAAAACGACGCTCATGCCCCCCCAAACCTGGCCAAATCCCAGCCAAACACTAAAAACGGGAAAAACCAGGCTATATTGAACAATAAACACAATATAACGGACAAAAGATAAGAACAAAATTCGCAGCAAGATGTTCCGGTCAAAATTTTCTAAAACTTTTATGAAGGCCCCCAGCTTTCTGATCCAGGGTATCCGGACCAGCTGCCGGGCCAGCCGGGGAAATTGGAAATAAAGTAGGCTAAGTCCCAGCAGCAGCACGCTGATGATGGTCAATGTCAGGGGAAGTCCCCATTCCAGCCGCGGATTCGGGGCGATCGACCGTTCGCGCAGCAAGGGAAACAGAAAAGTCAGGCCGACGGTCCCCAATACCAGCGTGACCAGCAACTGCGCGATGCTACAGATCATCGTAAGGGATATGGCGGCAACCCGACGCCCTTCCTTCACGTATATAATGCGGCCAAGGTATTCACCCATGCGGTTGGGGGTGAAAGATGCCATCGTCGCCCCGGTGAAAATAGCTCTGAATGCGTCTTTGAAGGCGATGCCGCCGTCCGGCCGCATAGCCAGTTGCCACTTCCGGGCCTCAATACCCCAGTTGACAGGCATGAGCAGAACGATTAGCCATAACCTCCACCAGCCAGGGCCTTTGACCGCCCTCCCGATTTGATCGAGTGAGCTCCGCCAGTCGGGTTGACGGATGATCTGCTGCCGGATAAACCACAGCAGCACCAAAAAGACAACCGGGCCCAGGATGTAGTTGCCTATTATTTTGATATTTTTGTTCAACGTCCGATTGATCGGTTTTTATTCAACGTCCAGTTGATCGGCTTCAAAAATAATCTTCCTGGTGCAAACACCCTCTAAAATAATTCTTGGGATCGATCCCGGTACCGTCGTGATGGGGTACGGGATTATCGAATTCAAGGGAAACCGGCTTAGCCTGATCGAAATGGGGGTCCTTCGCTTGCCGGTCCGCCGGGACAGCTATGAGCGGCTGAAGATAATCCATCAAAAGGTCTACGAGCTTATCGGCCGTCACGCGCCGCAGGATTTTGCCATCGAGGCGCCCTTCTTCGGTAAGAACGTCCAGAGTATGCTGAAGCTTGGGAGGGCGCAGGGGGTAGCAATAGCAACAGCAATGCACGCAGGGATTCCCGTCACGGAGTATTCGCCAAAGAAGGTCAAACAATCGATCACCGGTAATGGCAATTCAGAAAAACAGCAGGTGTGGAAAATGCTGCAGCGCATCTTGCAATTGGAGGACGAAGGGATTAAGCAATACGATGCCAGCGATGCCCTTGCAGTTGCCGTCTGTCACCATTTTCAGAATCAAACCGCCGGCAAGATCCCGGGGGGCTTGGGAAAAAAGGCCGGCTTAAGTGGGAGACTGAACAAGTCGGGAAGCTGGGAGGAATTCATCCGGCAGAATCCGGGGAAGCTGTTGTGACGCCGACTAGCCAAGGTGCTTTGATCAATATGATTAATTATATGTTGTCCAGAGCGTGTTCATTGTCAGGCGCGCTCCTCCTGATTTCGCTATCGACTTATCCGCAAATGAAATCGCCGACCCGGTATAAAGACGAAGTATTTCAGGATTTCTCTGTTGGAAAGAACCTGTCCTATTCCCCATATGCGAAGATATCCGCTCATCGCTTCGATTGGTATGAACCGATCGGGGATACAGGCGGTTCTTCACGTCCGCTCATCATCTGGATGCATGGCGGCGGCTTCCAACTCGGATCGAAGAGCATGGAAAATGTAAAATTATGGTGCGGCTTCTTTAGCAGACTGGGGTACGTCTGCGCCGCTATCGATTACCGGCTTGGTCAAACGAATTTCCGGTTCGACATCGATGGCATTGTCCGGAATTGTTATGCAGCAGTGCACGATGCCCGGCAGGCGATCGCTTATTTCAAGGACAACGCCGCACGGCTGCGGATCGACACCAGCCGGATCATCCTGGCCGGTAATTCAGCAGGCGGAATGATGGCCCTGCAGACGGCTTATGCCAGCGATGCGGAGATGGAAAAGCTGATCGGCAAGCCCGACTCCGCGCGGGCTTCCCATGCGATCGAGCCGGGGGATGTGGCGGCGGTGGTAAACTTTTGGGGCGGTATTTTTGATACTGGCTGGCTTCGGAATGCCCGTGTGCCGATCGTCAGCGTCCATGGCCGGCTGGATAATATCGTGCCTTACGATTATCGGGGCTTCCCCCTTTATGGCAGCGGCGCCATACACCGGGTGGCAGATGCCCTCCATATTCCTAATCGGTTGAAAACCTATGACGAATATTCGCACGAGCTGCAACTTCGATTCAATCCGGTGATCTCCAGTAAATTGACACGGCGAAGATGGCTGGAGGCGGCTCGGTTCGCCGCCGATTTCCTATATGAGGAGCTGATCGCGGGCAGCCGGTAGGACCACGCTACATAGGGACCGTGATGTGCCAAAGACAGGGGAATATCCAGGGAACGTTCGTCGTCCCACAGTTCCGGCGGTCCATCCAGGGTCTTGATGATCCGAAGCGCGGCGCCGGGCAAGTCCGTCGATAAGGAATGCAGCGCAAATTTCCTGACCAGGGCCGACTGGGTGGTATAATCCGGATTGCCGATGACTTCCATACCCCATCGCACATTACTAAAATCTTCACAAGCGCTGACTACGGTCATGATCACCTTATCCCAGAGGAAGGACCGGGAAAACATGGTCAGACCACCATAACGAATTATTCCTTCATAATGGTCTTCACAAATCCTCAACCCCCTCACCGGGATCTTTAAGGGGGCAAAGCGAAGCCCGGGGTCTGCCCGGCTGACATATTTGTACACAGACTCTTTGATCGACCACATTAACCAGACAAAAGAAGAAAAGGATAATTCCCCACCGGTCAACCCGTCGCATAGGGGAAGTTCTTCGGGGGTAAGAATGCGGGAATAGAAGCGATACCGGGATGTCCGGTCATTATCCGTCTCGGCGAGCGCGATGATATCGTTGCCAGCGCTCATATCCTTGCCCGTGCTAATATCGCTGCCGACGTGCATCATGGTATCTTCTCCGCGATCGCATTGATACAATCGCCGACCGTGATAATCTTCTCAGCCGAATCAAAGTCTATTTCAATCGTATATTTTGCCTCTGCGTCAATAATAATGTCCACCAGGTTAGCTGAATTGATCTTCAAATCCTTTACAAGGGCGGTATGCTCATCTATATTCTCCAGCAGTTCTTTGTTCTCCGTATAAGGGTACAGTACCTTCTTAAGCTCTTCCAGGATTGCTCGTCTCTCCATTTTAGTTATATTTTGAAAAAATTAAACACGCGTTCACATCTCCGAAGCCAAAGTTCGCCTTCGCCACTGTCCTGAGGTCCCTTTCCACTGCCTTCACGGGCAAGCAATCCGGGTCGATCTGTCGTAAAATCTCGGGATTCGGATCTTCGAGATTGATATTGGGGTGGATGAACTGATGAACGATCTGCAAAACTGCCGCCACCGATTCAATAGACCCCGCCGCACTCAGCGAATGTCCGATCATTGACTTTAACGAATTGACGGGTGGGAAATTACGACCATTTCTACCAAGTGCCAAGCACCAGTTCTGAATTTCCATCGTATCGGCGGCAGTGGCTGTCAGATGGCCACTTATCAGGTCGATAGTCCGGGAATCAACCCCCGAGTTGGCGACGGCATCCGTGATACAACGGATCACGCCGGGCGAAGCCGGAGCGGTCATGGAGCCGCCGTTGCGCTGGCCGCCGGAATTACATGCCCCGCCCATCAATTCCGCATAGATCCTGGCGCCGCGGCTCAGCGCAAAATCAAGATCCTCCAGGACCAGGGCTCCAGCCCCCGATCCCGGAACAAATCCGCCTGCCGTCTCGCTCATCGGTCGCGAAGCCTTTTCCGGCGTGTCGTTGAATTTGCGGGACAGGATGCGCATCGAATCGAAGGCGCCAAAAATATACTGATCCACATGTTCGCTGCTGCCTACGACCATGCGCTTCGCCGTGCCCTGCCGGATATATTCATATCCCATCAGGATGGCCTGCGTACCGGTAGCGCAGGCTGCAGACGTGGCAATGATTCGGTTCCCAAGCCCCAACCGGCCTGAGATATAAGCAGTTATACTGCTGTTCATCATTTGCTCGATCACCCGCGAACCCAACTTCTTCGCTTCCCCGGCATCCACCCGGGTGTAGATCTTCTTGACCACTTCGCATTCGGACACGCTGCTGCCAAACACGCAGCCGGTATCCCAGATCGCTTCCCTGCCACCGATATCATTCCCCGCGTCTGTCCAGGCATCGAGCGCCGCCATGATCCCGTAGCCGAGCGCATGGCCCTGCAGCCCATGGAACGTAATCTCCGAGACGTACCCTTTCAACCGCTCCCAGTCGAATTCCGGCATCCCGGCGACCTGGCAGTTGAAATGAAGGTCTTTGTACAAGGGTACATGGCGGATACCCGAAACGCCATGTCGGATCGCATCCAGAAAAGCTGGAATGCCAACGCCATTAGGAGCGACTACACCCAGACCTGTAACGACCACTCGCCTGTTCATTGTATCCTGTTTTTTACTATCATCCCCGCGAATACACCTCTCGCGATCGGTTCACCCGCTTCGTCCTGCATGATTACTTTGCATTTCAGCTTGTTAAACCGGAAATAAACCTTGCTGGAAATTACGGTAACTTTTTGTCCGGGGAGGACCATTTTCAGAAAGGAGATATCCGCCGATGTCAACAGCGGAAAAATGGGTAGGCCGGGCCCGGTCGGATCGCTTGCGGGCCCGGTCGGATCGCTTGCGGGCCCAGTCGGATCGTTTGCGGGCTCCGAAGTCTCCACCAACAAGGATATGCCCAAAACCACCAGTCCGATCTGCGCCATGATCTCGGTCACGATGGCGCCCGGCGTCACCGGATTACCGGGAAAATGATCGGCATAGAAAAATGCGTCTGCCCTTAACGTATAATGACCGATCACCTTATCAGAATCGAGAAAGGAGATCTCGTCGACGAATCGAAAAGAGGATTTATACGGGAGGCGGTCGAGAATATATTGATACTTCATTATTATCGGCAATGCTCACCTCCATCTACAGGGATAATGGAACCATTGATCCAGGATGCTTCATCGAGGCAAAGCAGATAGATCGCACCCGCAACATCTTCCGGCCTCGTCGTCCTTCCCAGCGGGTTCCGGCGAGTGGCCAATTCCAGCAGCCGTTCACTGTCCGGGATCTTCTTCAGGGAGGGTGTGTCGGAGATCCCGGCTTGTATAAGATTGGTTTTCAATCCATATTTCCCAAGCTCTACCGCCATATAGGTGACCAGGCTCTCCAGGGTGGATTTAGCGATCGACACCGCGGCATAGCCTTCCCAGTACTTGTGCGCCCCTTCGCTCGTCAGCCCGATGATCCGTGCATCCGGCTGAAAATGTCCTTCCTTCAATAACAACCGGGCCCAGTCGAGCAGGCTGGTGGACATGGCGTAGGTAGTGAACCGGATATCCTCCTGGGTGAGGATGTCGGTCTCCGGTGTGCGGCGGTCGGTCTCCGGTGTGCGGCGATCGGTCTCCGGCGCACCAGCCAGTGGTTTCAGGTTGCCCCGCGCAATGGAATGCAGGAGCAGCCGGACGCTGTGCCTATGCGCCGCGCGAACCGCAAATTGCTGAATGAAGCTCTCCCGCGATGCGGGTTCCAGCGCATTCAAATTATAGGCGTCGATCCTGACTTCCAGGGAAGCGGATAGCGTTGCGAGTCTCTCTTTCAATAACCGATCGGCAGCGCCGGTTTCCCGGTAGAGCGCGGCAATGTTCATGCCGTGCGCCGCCAGCTTCTCAACCGCCGCAAGTCCAAAGCCGCTCGAGCCGCCCAGAATGATCGCCCACTGATCGTTAAATTGTTTTGGCATGAATGACCGCAAAAATAATGAAAGTTAATTATTTATATTTGCTCCATTAACCGGGCAGCGCCCAGTTCGCACTTTACGACCGAGAGAATGAAACGATGCGTACTTTTTACCCTGTTGTGTGTGCAGTTGGGATCCCAATCCTTCGACAAAGCCGGTTTCTATTCCGCCATGGCCTCGGGTAACCTGGAGCAGATCAATAAAGAGCTAACAATTGTAACGGCGACAACGCTGCAGGAACGGGAAGCCTATGAAGGGGCGTTACTGATGAGAAAAGCGGGTTTGCTTTCGCGGGCAAAAGAAAAACTCACCACCTTCAAGTCGGGGGCCATCAAGTTGGAGACCTCGATGGCCAAAGACAGCGGTAATGTCGAATATCATTTTCTGCGGCTTATGATCCAGGAAAATGCACCCAAGGTCGTCCACTATAATAAAGATCAGGAGAAAGACAGCCAGGTTATCATCCGGTCCTACCCGGCCTTATCACCCGTGCTGCGCAAGGCTATTCTGGATTACTGTCCGCATTCCAAACTACTACACCAAAAGGAGTTGAATGGGTAAATATCAAAAGGAGCTGAATGGGTAAAAAAGTATTGGCCATCTGCTATTCCCAATCCGGGCAACTGGCGGAAATCGTGGACCGGCTGATTACACCGCTGTCGGAAGCGGGGGCCTCCGTCGAAGTCGTTCGCGTCGAGCCTCTGCCCGGCTATCCGTTTCCATGGACGACTGAGCGATTCTATTCTGTAATGCCCGATTGCGTACTGGGAGTGCCGGGAAGGCTGGCGCCCTTCGAGCTGAAAGAGACCGCCTATGACCTGATCGTGCTGGGGTATCAGGCTTGGTTTTTGTACCCCAGTATTCCGGTGAATACGTTGTTACATGATCCGGACTTTCGGAAGGTGCTGGCGGGTACGCCGGTTGTGACGATAACCGGTGCGAGGAATATGTGGCTTAATAGCTTCCTGGAAATAAAGAAAATGATCCGCGTTGCAGGCGGGCGGCTGGTCGGCAATATTGCGCTGATCGACCGG
>DATMLR010000001.1:0-3781 GCA_035570015.1 Puia sp. | reverse complement strand
TTAGCCGCATGTTTTGCCCTTGATGGCGCCAGGCTTAGCCTCAACTGAAGACCGAAGGAGAGCAATTTCGCTGGACCAGCATCCGGCATATTCAATAAACTGTTGGCCTTAACCGCACTCACACCGGTGGGGCTGTAGGTTACAAGCGGCATGCTATCGCTTTTGCCTTTTAGCGCTGTTAAACCATAATCGATGTATAGCCCGATAGAAAGACGCATTCCATGAGAGAGCCCGAAGCTGAAGCCCGTCGCTGCGGTTACCACCGCAGCGGGTTTTAGTATGGTGGACGCGCTGGCTTTCCAGTTTTTGAGTATGCCGAAACCATGCTGCGGCAAATTAGACAAATTGATATTGTAATCAGGGTAATAACCAGAGAGGGTCAGCTGCTGCGCCGAAATCTGTGTGCTGGCAGCGGAGGGAAATACGACCTTCCCCCCAGCATTGAAATACCATTGGGTTTCCTCGCTGGTGCCGTGATATTGCAGCAGCAGCGGAATGCCCGCGGCAATAAAACGCTCCGTTTCTTTGTATCCTTCTGCCTTCATGTTGTATTGGAATGCGGAACCTTCGTCGTCCACCTGGTAATTGGTAAAAACAGTTCCGTTCGGCAAGGTAGCCTGTGTCCGGTATATTCCTCCTGTTATCCCGGTGATGAGTTCAAAGGGGCCGGTCAGGGGAAAGGTATAGAGCAGGCCGAGTGACCCGCCGGGCAGGAGCTTAACGCTGCCGCGCGATAGCCCGTACTGTATCCCCTGCAATCCGCCATCCAATTCAATGCTTAGCCCTTGCGCATCGGTTTGCAGAACCATTGCGGCAAAACAGACAGCTATTCCGGTTATTTTTCCGATCATTTTATTCTCCTACAAGCACATTGGTGCTTACTTTTTGTCCATTGGCCAGCAGCAGGTTTACAACGTAGATTCCCTGAGCGGATGGCATGGCGACCAGCATGGACGGCTGAATGTTGGTCACCACCTGCAACACCTTGCCGGTGAAATCCGCAATTTGAAGGACCGCACCCTGCAATACCCTGCCGGAATAATTGCTTATCACGGTGACTTTCGCACCCCTGTTGGCGGGATTTGGAAAAACGCGTATCCCTCCGGATGTGACGGCACCCGGCTTGATGGTCAGCGTGCAGCTTTGAATTTGCTGACCGTCCTTATTTGTCGCTATGACATAGTATTGACCATCCAGGGAAGGCGTTTCGGTGTAATCCGACGCGGTATCGCCCGGAACGGCGACGTCATTCTTATACCATTGCCACGCGACATAATCTCCGCTGCTATTGTCAAAGAAGAGCACATCGTTCCAATGTTCCGTGATCAGGGAAGCTGATTCATACGAGACGGTGTTGGCGACTGCCTTGGCGGCAATATAATCGGCGTTCCCGGTCTGAGCGGCGGTAACGACGGTGGTACCTGGTTGCAGTAGCGTCAAAATATCTCCTGAAACCGTGGCAATGCTGGGATCAGATACTGAATAGGTCACCGGCAAACCACTACTTGATGCGGCAGTGAGCTGAATCTGCGTAGTGGTGACGCATCCTACCAACAAACTTTGCGTCCATTCGATTTGCTGGGATGCTTTATTGATGGTAAGCGTTCCCGGCTCATACACCATGCTATATTTCGGATCTTCGGCGCCCGATACCGTAATAGGATAGGTTCCCGCGGGAGAAGAGGAAGTGGCCATCGTCGATATGGTCGGCGGGGGCGTCAGGCTGGAAGCATTGTCGCCGTCGATGAACCCGCTATACGAAACGGTCAGGGCGGGGATTGCGCCGCCATAGATCATTGATGCGGAGTTTGCCGTAATGGTAAGCGTGTTGTGCTGGACGGTCATTGTGCCGCCAACGTAGGTGATCGTGTAATTGGCGTCTTTGGCGTCCGACACCGTGATAGGATACGTGCCGGGGGGAGAGGACGAATTGGCGGTAGTTTTTGTAGTGGGCTCTTTTGTAAGGCTGGATGAATTGTCTCCATTGACAAAGCCGGTGTAGGTGACGGTCAGGGCGGGAACCGCACCTCCATAGTACATGGTCGCGTTGTTGGCGGTGATCGTCAGGGGAGCCGGATCAACCTTCAACGAGTAGCCCCGGGAGGTTGATATCAGTCCGGGTCCCTGCGGCCCCGCGGAACTCCATTGCGCCGTAATCGTAAATGAATAGTTACCGGCTGCTGTGGGCGTACCGGATAAGACCCCGCTATCCGATAGGGCTATTCCCGGTGGCAGCTTTCCGTTGGAAACGGAAAAACTGTAAGGCGGCATTCCTCCAGTCACCTTGAGCGTCTGAGGGGCATATGCCGAACCGTATTGCCCGTCAGGAAGGGTGCCCGGTGAAAGGCCGATTCCTGGTTGAGCGCAGACAATTGTCCCAAGCACTGTCAGGAGCGCAGTTAAAATAGAGGTCTTCCCTTTCATAAAAGGAATTAGGGGGTTGTGAACTACGGGCAGAGCGGGGTATGCGATGATCCGACATCAAATCCCACGCCATTGTCGTCCAAAGCGGGCGAACGACCGGGCAGGCTTGTTGGCAAGGTTGTGGTTGGGAATATTCCTCCCCATATGCAATTCCCCTTAATGGGCGTAACTTGTTGAATACTTACAATCATGGAAGCTCATCACCAAATAGCCATTGATCAGGCCGTTGCGTGGATCCGGGAACGGTTTGATCCAACTGGGATCGTAGTAACCGGTACCATCATCCGGGGAAATCCCAGCCTCAACAGCGATCTCGACATTTTTGTCATTCATGGGGAGCCTTACCGGCAGCGCATCCAAAAATTTTTTAACGGTATACCCTGTGAAATATTCGTCAATAACCCCGACCACATTTACAAGTATTTTGAAACGGACTACAAGGAAAACAGGCCTGTCTCAGCGCATATGCTCGCGACCGGAGTGGTGGTGTCAGGGGGTGATCAAGAGGAAGTTCAGCGGATCATCCGAATGGCAAAGGAATATTCAGGGAAAGCCCTGATTCCCGAAGATGCTCAAAAGACCGCTCATAGATATCGGATTGCCACGCTTTTCGAGGATGCCGCAGACCTGAAAGAAAAAGACCCGATAACCAGTCTGTATTTTCTGAACAGAACGGTAATTGAGGCTATAGACTTTTTATTCATCGACCGGCATCTACCCTTGCCCAGGGCTAAAGAAAGGATCGCGCAGATTGAAGAATTTTGGCTGGAAACGGGCAAGCTTGTGACAGGGTTCTTCGAAGCCGGGGAATTTGAAGAGAAATACGCCGTTGCGAAAATGCTGGTCGAGAAATCGGTTGGGGCAGTAGGGTTTTTTGAATGGGAGTCGGAACGGTCGTGAATAATTTGCCGGTCGACCAGATGCCTCCCACTTCAATACTTTTCCGCCTTGAACATGATCCCTTCATGGTATTGCGCCTTGATCTTTTTCCCATCCTTTTCCGCAGGGATAAATTGATAAGGATAGAGTTTTACTACCCGCAATGCTTCCTTATCCAGGGAGGGTGCAGCAGATTGAATGACTTCATAGCCGGTTATTTGCCCCTGCTCGTCAACAGCAATACTGACGACGACCTTCCCAGCGATCACCCCATTCCCGGCCTCTTCCGGATAGCTTAGATTACGGTTTATAAAGCTCAGCCATTCCGAAGTACCCCGGAGCAACAGGAGGGGTGTATCCAAACGACCCTGCACCCACCTACCCGAATCCGTTTGGTAGTAGGATATATCGGCCGTCGATGATGGTGGAGGTGACAATTGAACCGTCGTCTTGCCGTCTGCAAAATCGTAGCTCCATT